>CAHJXE010000108.1 GCA_903644085.1 Hyphomicrobiales bacterium | reverse complement strand
CCAAGTGGAATCACCGACGCTCCAGGCGCTGCTTCGCCTCCACGGTCACCGGCGCGAAGAGGTTGACGAGCGTGCCGTCCGGGTCGCGCAGCAGCAGCGAGCGGTTGCCCCACGGCATCGTCGTCGGCGGCTGCACCAGCGCAGGTCCGATGACGGGCGCGAGCCTCGCATGCTCGGCGTCTACGTCGTCGACCCGGAACTCGATGATCGCGCTGCGGTTGGCGGCGGCCTCGGCGACGCCGTCTCCGCCGAACAAGGCCAGCGTGCGCGTGCTCCCGATCGCCAGCGTCGCACCCGGGGTCCGTAGCTCGGCGAAGTCGGCGGTGTGGCGCGAGGCGGTGAGACCTGTCACCGCCTCGTAGAATGTGACGAGGCGGTCGACGTCGGCGGTGATGATGCGGGTCGAGGCGAGGTGCACGCTGTTCTCCGGGGCTCGTCGCGGCTATGCGACCGCGGAGGAAGAGCGTACCCGGACGCTGCTGACAGCGTCCTGTCAGCAGTGATGAGCCGATGCGCCGCGCCGACCGCCTCTTCCAGATCATCCAGATCCTGCGCCGGTCGGCTCGACCGGTCACGGCCGCGATGCTCGCAGTCGAGCTCGAAGTGACGGTCCGCACGGTCTACCGCGACATGGCGGACCTGATCGCGCAGCGCGTCCCGATCCGGGGAGAGGCAGGGATCGGCTACGTCCTCGACCGCGACTACGACATGCCGCCGCTGATGCTCAGCGCCGACGAGCTGGAGGCGGCGGTGCTCGGCGCGCAGTGGGTCGCGGACCGGGGCGATCCGGAGCTGGCGAGCGCGGCGCGCGACCTGCTCGCCAAGATCACCGGCATCGTCCCCGACCATCTGCGCCCCTTTATCGCCAAGCCGAGCATCGGCGCCGTACCGGCCCGCACCGCGTCCGTCGACGACCTCGACATGGCGCGGCTGCGCGCCGCGATCCGCGCGGGGTGCAAGGTGCGCATCCGCTACCGCGACGAGGCCGGCCGCGCGAGCGAGCGCGTCGTCTGGCCGGTGATCGTCGGCTACGCCGACGCCGTCAGGCTGCTCGCCGCGTGGTGCGAATGGCGGCAGGCCTTCCGTCATTTCCGCACCGACCGCATCGAGGCCGCCGACTTCCTCGACGAACGCTTCGGGCGACGGCCCGGCGATCTCCTGCGGGACTGGAAGCGCGGGTTCGAGGCAGAGCGCGGCGTGCGCCTGCCCTGACGTGTCGGACGCGAAGCGTGCCGATGCGGTCGAGGAAGGGGCCCATACAGCTTGGCCTTACCCGAGACGTGCTTCGACCCAGGCGCTGCGACGCGAAGGGTGGCGGATCGAACGAGCGTGGTCGGGCACGGCGTGGACCGAATGATCCGAGGAGGTTGGGTCGCGAGCGCTCACCACGGAACGCGCCAAGCAGACATTCGAGCGAGGACCCTCTTGGCATCGGCGGCACCGACGGTCGTCGAGCCTAGTCCCAGACCTTCTTCTTGCCCTCGAACGGGTTCTTGCCCGTGCGCATGGAGAGGCGGATGGGGACGCCCGGCAGGTCGAAGGTCTCGCGGATGCCGTTGACGAGGTAGCGGGTGTAGGATTTCGGCAGGGCGTCGAGCTGGTTGCCGAACAGCGCGAAGTGGGGCGGGCGCGCCTTGACCTGCGTCATGTAGCGGATCTTGATGCGCCGCCCCGAGACGGCGGGCGGTGCGTGGGCGGCGAGCGCCTCCTCCAGCCAGCCGTTCATCTTCGCGGTCGAGACGCGGCGGTTCCAGACCTCGGCGGCCGCGACGACGGCCGCCATGAGCTTGTCGATCCCCTCGCCCGCAAGGCCGGAGACCGGCACGACCGCCGCGCCGCGCACCTGCGGCAAGAGGCGCCCCGCCTCGATCCGAAGCTCCTTCAGCAGCCCCGGCTTGTCGGCCACGAGGTCCCACTTGTTCAGCCCGATCACGAGCGCCCTGCCCTCGCTCTCGATGAGGTCGACGATCGACAGGTCCTGCTTCTCGAACGGGATCGTGGCGTCGAGGAGCACGATCACGACCTCCGCGAAGCGGATGGCGCGCAACGCGTCCGCGACCGAGAGCTTCTCCAGCTTGTCCTCGACGCGGGCGCGCTTGCGCAGTCCCGCCGTGTCGAAGAGCCGGATCGCGTGGTCGCGCCAGCGCCAGTCGAGCGAGATCGTGTCGCGGGTGATGCCGGCCTCGGGGCCGGTCAGCAGACGATCGGACCCGATCATGGTGTTGACGAGCGTCGACTTGCCGGCGTTCGGCCGCCCGACGATCGCGACTTTGAGCGGCTTCTCGCCGGGCTCGCGACCGGCCTCGTCGCCTGCGAAGAACGGCTCCAGCGCCTCTACGAGGCCGCCCAGCCCCTCCCCGTGCTCGGCCGAGATCGGCACCGGGTCGCCGAGACCGAGCGAGAACGAATCGTAGGCACCCGCCATGCCGGCGTTGCCTTCGGCCTTGTTGGCGAGCAGAATCACGGGCTTTCCCGAGCGGCGCACCTGTTCGGCAAAGGTCCCGTCCGCCGGGAGGATGCCCGCCCGCGCGTCGATGACGAAGAAGATGAGGTCGGCGGCGTCGATCGCCGTCCCGGTCTGGCCCTGCATCCGCTCGGAGAGCGATCCGGCCTCCGCGTCCTCGAGGCCCGCCGTGTCGATCAGCCGGAACTCGAGCCCCGCGAGGTTCGCCTCGCCCTCGCGCCGGTCGCGCGTGACGCCCGGGCGATCGTCCACCAGCGCGAGGCGCTGGCCGACAAGACGGTTGAACAGGGTCGACTTGCCGACATTCGGCCGGCCGATGATCGCGACGGTCGGCACGCCCTTACTGGGTGCTCGTCTGGACGGGCCCGCCCGCGACGAGCGCCGTGTAGATCTCCAGGCGCGCGCGCAGCCCGGCCGGGGTCTCGCGATCGGCCGCGATCTGGTCGAACCAGCGCCCGGCCGCGTCGAAGTCGCCCTTCTTCAGGCTCGCGAGGCCGAGGAGTTCTCGCGAGGTATGGCGCCACGGGTTGGTGGGCGAGGAGAGCCGCTCGAGCTCGTGCTGCGAGGCTTCCGCCTCGGGGGTATCGAGCCGCAGCATCGCGCCGCGCAGCCGCGCGAGATCCTGCATCGTGCCGCCGAGCGAGGCGTCCGCCGCCAGCACGTCGTAGGCCTTCGCGCCGCTCTCCGCGTTCTGCCGGCCCTGCTCGGCCGCGAGGCGGAAGCGGGCGAGGGTCTGGTAGCCGGCCGGTGCGTCGCTCGTCAGCGCCGACAGCGTCTTCTCCGCGTCGTCCGGCTTGCCGTCGCGCGAGAGCCGGAGCGCGTCGTCGAGGCGCGTCGCGGCCGCATAGGCGCGGTCCTGCTGGACCCCTTCGTAGTAGCGCCAGCCGCCGATGCCCGCGAGGACCAGGACCACGATCGTCACGATGAGCCCGCCGAACCGCCGCCAGATCTGGGCGATCTGCTCCCGGCGGTAATCCTCGTCGACCTCGCGGATGAACTGGTCCATGACCCTCTCGTGTCGGGCTTACGCCCGATTGCCGGGCCCGTGCCGCCTCGTGTCGGGCTCACGCCCGATTGTCGGGCCCGTGCCGCCCAGGGCCGGTGGCTATCACACGGGGGCCGGGAAGGCGAGACAGCGCGAGGAGCCGCAGGCTCACGTCCCCGGCCACACGTTCACCCCGATCCAGAGCGGGTGCAGGTAGCGCGCGAAGACGAACCACGCGACGCCCCCGACCACGACGGCCGCGGCGTCGTTGCGCCACCCGGCCGGCGCGACCGCGGGACCCGCATGTGGCACGACCTCGTTGCGTCGCTTCGCGCCGATGCGCGCGATCACCGCCCAGACGAGGATCGATCCGAAGAGCAGGATGGAGCCGAGGTCGCCGTTCGACAGGAGGTGCGACACCGCCCAGATCTTCACGCCGGCCAGCATCGGGTGCTTCAGCGTCGTCTTGATGCGGCCCGGGACGTAGGCTGAGACGACGCAGATGAACGCGATCAGCACGAGCAACAGCCCGAGGTGCTTCGTCCAGACCGGCGGGTACCAGACGTCGATCCAGCCGTCGCGCCGGTAAGCGCCGTAGCCCTGCCCGATCAGCACGAGGCCGACGAGCGAGAGAACCGAGTAGAGGATCTTGTAGGGCCCCTCCCCGATCCGCGCGATGAGGTCAGCTCGCGGACCCCGCGCCACGGTGAAGAGGTGCGTTCCGAGGAAGGTCGCCAGGCCCAGGATCAGGATCGCCATCGCGGGTCTCTCAACGGCTCGTCAACGCAAAGCCGTGACAAGGATTAGGACCTTTTCGGTCTGACGGGTATCGGGGATCGTCGTCATGCGCCGGCTCATCGCTGTGGCGGCCTCGCTCGCCATGCTGGCGGGACCGGCGAACGCCGCGCCCGAACCGCCGCTCGCGGCCGTGACGCCGCTCGGGATGCCCGCGAGGGTCTTCTCGACGAAGCGCGACGCCTGCGACGAGAACGACCAGCCGGACGCGCCGGTGCGGGTGCTGCGCGCGGCCGACGGCTCCCTCGTGATGTACGGTCTCCACACGCAGAACCGCACGTTGCGCGGCCCCGATCTCGACCATCTCAAGATCGATTGCCGCTCGAGCCTTCCGTCGCATTACGACGAGGACCCGGCGCATGACGACGACGCGAGCTGGATCACCGCGACCTGGAGCGAGGACGGCCGCCACGTCGACGCGCTGGTCCACCACGAGTACCACGCGAGCGAGCACCCGGGCCGCTGCTCCTGGCCGAACTACCTCGCGTGCTGGTACAACACGGTCGTGTCGGTCACGTCGCAAGACGGCGGACAGAGTTTCGTGCGGCCCGACCCGCCACGGGTCGTCACCGCGGCACCCTTCCGCCAGGATGTCGGCCAGGGCCGCCACCGGGGTTTCTTCAACCCGTCGAACATCGCGGCGGACGGGCGTTGGCGCTACGTGATGATCGCCACGACCGGCTGGGAGGGGCAGGCCTCCGGCGCGTGCCTGTTCCGCACCGCGACGCCGGGCGACCCGCGCTCGTGGCGCGCCTTCGACGGCACGACGTTCACGGTGCGCTTCGCGGATCCCTATCGCGAGGCGCCCGGACATCCGGCCTGCAAGGTCGTCGACCCGTTCCCCGCGCCCGTCGGCTCGATCACGCGCCATCGACCGACGGGGACCTGGATCGCGGTTTTCCAGGCGTCCAAAGGAACCTCGGGAGGCGGCAATCTCTTCCCGCAGGCCGGCTTCTACACGACGTCGTCGCGCGACCTCCTGCATTGGGACGCGCCGCGCCTCCTGATGGCGGGCGCGACGCTCTACGACGACCCCTGCGTCTCCGGCGCGCGGCTCATAGCCTACCCGTCGCTGATCGATCGCGACGCGCCGGGCCGCAACTTCGATACGGTCGGCGACAGCGCCGATCTGTACTACGCGACGTTGCGGGTCGAGGGCTGCACGGTCACGGCCGACCGCGTTCTCCTGCGGCAAAGGGTCGGCATCAAGGTCCTGCCGTGACCCGCGTCGGAACGGCGCCTCGCACGCCGCGTTGGGCCGCGAACACGTCGCGCGCGCTGCCACGCCCCGACCGGAGACCGACGATGAACCGATTTCTCATGCCCGCCCTGCTGACGGGCTCCCTCGTGCTCAGCGCTACGGTCGCGACCGCCCAGAGCTCCGCGCCGGACCCGCGTCCGGGATTTCCGGGCAGCAAGGCCTCGACCGGCACAGGCAGTTCCACCGCGAATAGCGCCGGGACGGCGAATTCGGCCGGCGCGACCGCGGGATCAGGCATCGCGCCGTCGGGAGCCGGCACGATCGCCGGTTCCGTGACATCGGGGACCGGGCAGGCGACGACCGGCGGCGGACGGGGCGCCAGCGGCGCGTCCTCGACGGGGTCGGGCAACTCGCCGCGCTGACGGGTCGCGGCGGCGATCATCGACGGATCGGCGGGACGGGAGATCGACGAAGATGGTGAGGACAGCCGCGGCGCTCGTGCTGATGATGTCGTCGGGCGGCACCCTCGCGCAGACGAGTGCGCCCGCGATGTCCGGCCGTTTCGTGACCGACCAGGCGCGCTCGGAGCTGCGCGCCTCGAAATTCGTCGGGGTCGACGTCTACGGGAGCGACGACCAGAAGATCGGCGACGTCAGCGAGATCCTGATGGACGCGCTCGGCAACGCGAAGACCGTCGTGATCGGCGTCGGCGGGTTCCTGGGGATCGGCGAGAAGACGATAGCGCTGCCCTTCACGTCGCTCGAGTGGGTGATGGCGCGGCCGGCGAGGAACGTCGCCCAGCCGCCCTCGGGCGGGACCGCCGGCACCACGACCGGCGCCGTCGTCACGGACACCACCATGCCGCCCCGGAGTCCCGAGGAGGAAGCCGCTTTCAACGGGTCCCCGGACCATGCGGTCGTGAAGTTGTCGCGGGCCGACCTCCAGGCCGCACCCACTTTCAAATATTACGCGCAGACGCATCCGGCGCCGAACGCGGGACCGTCCCCGCCGGTCAAGCCGTAGCCTACTCCCACTCGATCGTGCCGGGCGGCTTCGAGGTGACGTCGTAGGTGACGCGGTTGATGCCCTTGACCTCGTTGATGATGCGGGTGGCGGTTCGGCCGAGGAACGCCATGTCGAAGGGGTAGAAGTCGGCCGTCATCCCGTCGACCGATGTGACGGCACGCAGCGCGAGCACCCGGTCGTAGGTGCGCCCGTCCCCCATCACACCGACGCTGCGCACGTCCGTCAGGACCGCGAAGGCCTGCCAAATCGTGTCGTAGAGCCCAGCCTTGCGGATCTCCTCGAGATAGATCGCGTCCGCCTCGCGCAGGATGCCGAGCTTCTCGGGCGTGACCTCGCCCGGGCAGCGGATCGCGAGGCCGGGGCCCGGAAAGGGATGGCGGCCGACGAACGCGTCCGGCAGGCCGAGCTCGCGGCCGAGCGCGCGCACCTCGTCCTTGAACAGCTCGCGCAACGGCTCGACGAGCCGCATGTTCATGCGCTCGGGCAACCCCCCGACATTGTGGTGCGACTTGATCGTGACCGACGGGCCACCGGAGAAGGACACGCTCTCGATCACGTCCGGGTAGAGCGTGCCTTGGGCGAGGAACGCCGCGCCACCTATTCTCTTCGCCTCCTCCTCGAACACCTCGACGAAGAGGCGCCCGATCGTCTTGCGCTTGGTCTCGGGGTCCGAGACGCCCGCGAGGTCGCGCAGGAAGCGCTCGGAGGCGTCCACGTGGACGAGCGGGATGTTGTAGTGCCCGCGAAACAGGCTCACGACCTGGTCCGCCTCGCCCTTGCGCATCAGGCCGTGGTCCACGAACACGCAGGTGAGCTGATCGCCGATCGCCTCGTGGATCAGCACGGCCGCGACGGCGGAATCGACGCCGCCCGACAGCCCGCAGATGACGCGCTCGCTCCCGACCTGGGCCCGGATCGTGTCGATCATCTCCTGGCGGTAGGCCGCCATCGTCCAATCGCGCTTCAGCCCGACGATCGTGTGAACGAAGTTCTGCAGCAGGCTCGCGCCGTCCGGCGTGTGCACCACCTCGGGGTGGAACATGACGGTGTAGTAGCGCCGCGCCTCGTCCGTCGCGACCGCGCAGGGCGCGTTCTCGGAGACGGCCTTCACCGTGAACCCCTCCGGCAGGCGCGTGACCCGGTCGCCGTGGCTCATCCAGACGGGATAGCGCTCGCCGACCTTCCAGACGCCCTCGTACAGCGCGCTGGGCTCCCGGATCTCGACGTCGGCGCGCCCGAACTCGGCCGCGTGGCCGCCCTCCACCGCGCCGCCGAGCTGTTGCGCCAGGGTCTGCTGGCCGTAGCAGATGCCGAGGACCGGCACGCCCGCATCGAACACCGCCTGCGGCGCGCGGGGCGAGCCGGCGTCGGGCACGGATGCCGGACCGCCCGACAGGATGACGCCCTTCGGGTTCAATCGCCCGAACGCCTCGCCGGCTTTCTGGAAAGGGTGGATCTCGCAGTAGACGCCGGTCTCACGCAGCCGCCGCGCGATGAGCTGCGTCACCTGGCTGCCGAAATCGACGATGAGGATCGAGTCGTGGTGGAGGTCGGTCATGGATGCGGATCGTGGAGTGACAGTATTCGGAGATCGGAGGCGCGCTCCCGCACCTTCCGGACGAGCCGCTCGTCGGCCGTCAGCAAGGGGCTACCCAGGCGATCAGCCAGGGCGAGGTACATGCAGTCGTGCAGGCGATGATCGAGATCGTGCGCGATCGAGAGTGCGCGACCGATCAGATCGCCGGAGCTGACAGCAACGTCGACCAGTTGATCCAGATCTCCCACCGCGAGGTCCAAGTCTTCGCGCGTCAGGCGTTTCTCTCGGCAATGTCTAAGAAGTGCTTGGGCGACTTCGACGAGGAAGATGTCTGGAACCGAGAAGTCCAGGTCGCGGGTCAGCCAGTCCAACGCCCGCTCAGACGAGGCTTCAGGCACGTAGAACTTGATCGCGACACTCGCGTCGAGAACCAGCCTCACCGCCCCTCGTCTCTGATCTGATCGAGGAGCTCGACCGAAGAGATCGGCGGAGGACTGGCTCGCGCCAGGATCTCGCGGGCGACGAACGTGCGATCCGCTCGGCTTCGCGCGAGCCCCGCCTGCAGCAGATCCGCCGCGACACGCTCCGCATCGGTGCCGAGAACCAGCGCGCGCTCCCGTAGCGCGACGAGCAGAGCGTCGTCGATCCGGATCGTCATCTCGCCCATGCGGCGCTCCCTCAGCTCCCGCGCGTCAACGCCGCGACATAGAACCCGTCGGTTCCCGTCCGCAAGGGCGTCATCTGGATGCCGTGGCGCGTGGCGATCACAGCCTCGGCGAACCCCGCGACATCGCCCCGTGCGAGCACGTCGCGCGGAGCCACGACGGACAGCCCCGACATGCGTGACAGCAAGGCCGCGACCGCCTCGTCGTTCTCCTCCGGCAGGACCGAGCACGTGACGTACACGATCCGCCCGCCCGGCTTGACGAGGCGGGCCGCGCGATCGAGCACGTTCGCCTGATCGCTCACGCGAGCCTGGAGGCTGCCCGGCCTCAGCCGCCACTTGGCGTCGGGGTTGCGCCGCCACGTGCCGGAGCCCGTGCAGGGCGCGTCCACGAGGACGAGGTCGACCGTGCCGTCGAGATCCGTGACCGCGTCGGCGCGTGCGCGCGGCGTGCGGACCTCGACGTTGCGGATGCCGGCCCGGGCCAGCCGCTCGTGGATCGGCGCGAGGCGGCGCGTATCGCTGTCCGTCGCGT
>CAHJXE010000107.1 GCA_903644085.1 Hyphomicrobiales bacterium | reverse complement strand
CCCGCCACATATGCGCCGATCGGCCGCGAGAACTCCGATTGCCGCCGCGTCAGCGCGACGACCTTCGGGTCCGGCGTGAAGCCGGCGAGCGCCGCCTCGAACGTCGCGCGCGAGATCCCGGCTTGCGCGACGTCGCTCGCGAATTCGTCCCCGAACGGCGCGAATTCGTCCATCGCGTGGGCCGAATTCGTCGTGAGCGCGAGCCCGCCGAGGATCAGCCGCCGACGGTCGATCACGGCCCGGTCAGGCCGCCATCGCGGTCTTGTCGGCGAGGCGGCGCTCCCAATCCAGCGCCGCCCTGACGATTTCCTCGAGGTCGTCGTGCCGGGGCGTCCAGCCGAGGACCTCCCGGATGCGGTCCGCCTTCGCGACGATCGCCGCCGGGTCGCCCGGCCGCCGCGGCGAGAGCGTCACCGGAAAGTCGACGCCCGATACCCGCCTCATCACCGCGATCACGTCGAGCACCGAGTAGCCCCGCCCGTAGCCGCAGTTCAGCGTGAGGCTCTTGCCCCCGCCGCGCAGGTGGTCGAGCGCCACGAGATGCGCGTCCGCGAGGTCCGAGACGTGGATGTAGTCGCGCAGGCAGGAACCGTCGGGCGTCGGGTAGTCGGTGCCGAAGACCTCCAGCCGCGGCCGCTGGCCGAGCGCCGCCTGGGCGGCGACCTTGATCAGATGGGTCGCGGCCGGCGTCGACTGGCCGGTCCGCCCGGCCGGGTCCGCGCCCGCGACGTTGAAGTAGCGCAGAGCCACGTAGCGCAGATCGTGCGCGACCGCCGTGTCCTGCAGCATCCACTCGCTCATCAGCTTCGAGCGGCCGTAGGGCGAGACCGGGTTCAGCGGCGTGTCCTCGCCGACCGGCTCCGTCCCGACCTCGCCGTAGACGGCCGCGGTCGAGGAGAAGATGAACTGGGTGAGGCCGCTCGCGACCGCGGTCTCGATGAGGTTGCGCGTCTTCGCGGTGTTGTTGCCGTAATAGCCGAGCGGGTCCGCGACGCTTTCCGGCACCACGATCTTCGCGGCGAAATGCGCGATGGCGTCGATCCCGTGCTCGCGGATCGTGCGCCCCACGAGGTCCGTGTCGCCCATGTCGCCGACCACCAGCGTCGCGGCCCCCGGGACCGCCCAGGCGAACCCGGTCGAGAGGTCGTCCAGCACGACGACGCGCTCGCCCCGATCGAGCAGCGCCAGCACCATGTGGCCGCCGATATAGCCGGCCCCGCCCGTCACCAGAACCGCCATCGCGCGATGCTCCCAATTACCGAGCGTTCTTTAACCTACCCCGCTATATAACGCGTCAAGCTTTTGACAATTTCGGTCGGGCTCAAAATAACGGCGCGTCAGTCATAAGCCCGCACCGGCACTGAGGGGGAGCACACGTCAGGCATGAAGCGTATTCGCAAAGCCGTCCTGCCGGTGGCCGGATTGGGCACCCGGTTCCTGCCCGCCACGAAATCCGTCCCCAAGGAGATGCTGACGGTCGTCGACCGCCCGGTGATCCAGCATGTGGTGGACGAGGCCCGGGAGGCGGGGATCGAGCATTTCGTCTTCGTGACGGGCCGCAACAAGGGCGTGATCGAGGATCATTTCGACATCGCCTACGAGCTCGACGCGACCCTAAAGGGACGGGGCAAGACGGCCGAGTTCGAGGCGCTCGCGCGCGACCTGCCCAAGGCCGGCCAGACGAGCTTCACCCGACAGCAGTCCCCGCTCGGCCTCGGCCACGCGGTGTGGTGCGCGCGCGAGATCGTGGGCGACGAGCCCTTCGCGGTGATCCTGCCCGACATGCTGAGCCGGGGCTGCATGGGGCAGATGATCGAGGCCTACGAGAAGCACGGCGGCAACCTCATCGCGGTCGAGGAGGTGCCGGACGACCAGACGCACCAGTACGGGATCGTGGCGGTCGGCGGGGATTTCGGCACGACCTTCGAGATCACCGGCATGGTGGAGAAGCCGCCGCGCGGCACCGCGCCGTCGAACCTCATCATCTCGGGCCGCTACATCCTCCAGCCGGAGATCTTCGACGTCCTGTCCGCCCACGAGACCGGTGCGGGGGGCGAGATCCAGCTCACCGATGCCATGAAGCGGCTCGCGACGAGCCAGCCCTTCCACGGCCTTCGCTACCGGGGTCGCACCTACGACACGGGGAACAAGGTCGGGTTCCTGATGGCGAACGTCGCCTACGCGCTGGAACGCGAGGATCTGGCGGACGCGTTCCGGGCCGAATTGCTGGCGCTTCTCGGCCGGGGCGGGTAGATCGACGGTCCACGAGGTACGTCTGCGCTCTTGTCGTCCGATCTCTCGCATACCGACATCGATCCCGCCGCCTGGGCGGTCCAGGCCGGCCTGACGGGTCTCGACGAGCCGGACCTCCTGCGCGGCTTCTGCAAGCGCGCCTGCGCCTACGGCATCCCGATCGCGCGCGCGATCGTGGCGATCGACACGCTGCACCCGGTCCACGAGGGCCGCGTCTTCCGCTGGAGCAGCGCCAACGCGAAGATCAGCGAGACGACCGAGTACGGCCGCACGACGCGGGGCGGGGAGGGCGCCGAGACCTGGCGCCGCTCGCCCTTCTACCACATGCTCGAGACCGACCTCGTGACGATGCGCCGGCGTCCCAACGATCCGGAGGACGGGCTCGACTTCCCGATCCTGACGGAGCTCTGGGAGGGCGGCCATACCGATTGCCTGTTTCTCATCGAGCGGTTCGGCTCGGCGATCGGCGAGATGGACGGCATCTACATCTCCTGCGCGACCGACGTCCCGGACGGGTTCACGGACGACCAGATCGGGACGCTGCGCCGGGCCGCGCAGTCGCTCGGGCTCGCGATCAAGAGCGCCTCGCTCGCGCGCATCGCCGAGACGCTGGTCGAGACCTATCTCGGGCGCGACGCGGGCCGCCGGGTCCTGGCCGGGGGGATCGAGCGCGGCACCGCCGACCGGATCACGGCCGCGCTCTGGTTCAGCGACCTGCGCGGCTACACCCGCATCACCGATACCTCGCCGCCGGCCGAGATCATCCCGTTCCTCAACGATTACGCCGACGCCGTCATCTCCTCCGTCCAGGAGGCGGGCGGCGACGTGCTGAAGCTCGTCGGCGACGGCACGCTCGCGATCTTCAACTCCGACGAGATCGCGTCCGCTTGCCATTGCGCGCTGAAAGCCGAGTCCCTCATGCGGGCGCGCGTCGCGACGCTGAACCGCGAGCGCGCGGCCGCCGGCCTCGCGGTGACCAGCGTCTATCTCGGCCTCAACGTGGGCGAGGTGTTCTACGGCAACATCGGCGCGCAGAACCGCCTCGACTTCACGGTCGTGGGTCCCGCTGTGAACGAGGTCAGCCGGGTCGGCGCGATGTGCCGCTCGGCCGAGCGCGACGTGCTCGTCTCGGCCGCGTTCTCGGAGGCCGCGACGCAGGACGACCGCGCGCGGCTCGTCTCCGTCGGTCGCTACGCGCTGCGCGGCGTCGGGCGAGCCCAGGAGCTCTTCACGTTGGATCCCGCGCTCATGACGTGACGCCGGGCGGCTTCGAGCCGCGCCGCCGCCCTGTCACATCATTACAACGTTTCCCATCCGCGCGATCCGGCGCGTTCATCCGTCCTTGTGCCGTCCTGCTCTCCCTCGTTACGTTACAAAGTAACAACGGAGTTGGGTCGAGATGGATCGGGCAAGTCGGATGGCGGGAGCGGGCGTGGTCACGCTCGCGGCCTGCTCTTTCTCGTTCGGCGTAGGCGCGCAGGAGACCCTGCCCGAGATCGTCGTCACGTCCCCGAGCCCGATCCTGGCGCGTCCGACGACGCCTCAGCCGCCCGGCTTCAACGGGCCGGCGATCGGCGTGCTGCCCGTGATCGACACGACGTTCTCGCCCGTGACCGTCGTGACCCGTGACGACATCGTGCGCGAGCCGCAGCGCTCGCTCGGTGACCTCCTGTTCGAGAAGCCCGGCATCAGCGCCTCCACCTTCGCGCCCGGCATCGCGAGCCGCCCGATCGTGCGCGGCCTCGACAATGCCCGGGTGCGCATCCAGGAGAACGGGATCGGGGTGCAGGACGTCTCGGAGCTCGGCGAGGACCACGCCGTCCCGATCGATCCGCTGACAGCGAACCAGATCGAGGTCCTGCGCGGACCCGCGACCCTGCGCTACGGGTCGGGCTCGATCGGCGGCGTCGTCAGCGCGATCAACAACCGCATCCCGAGCTTCATCCCGGCGAACGGGGTCACGGGCCAGATCACCGGCGGCGTGTCGTCGGTCGATCGGGGGCGCGACGGCTCCGCCCAGGTCGATGGCGGCGGGGGCGGCGTCGCGGTCCACGCCGACGCGTTCGGACGTCAGGCCCAGGATTACTCGACGCCGCAAGGCCGCCAGGTCAACTCCGCGCTCGACGTGCACGGGCAGTCGGTCGGCGCCTCCGTGATCGGCACGAGCGGCTTCATCGGCCTCGCGTTCCAGCACTACGACGCGCTCTACCACGTTCCAGGCGGGGCGGACGCCGTCGAGAACACGCGTCTCCAGATCAATCAGGACAAGATCACCTCCCGGGCGGAGATCCGGCCGGATACCGGACCGATCGAGGCCCTGCGCTTCTCCTTCGGCATCAGCCGCTACAAGCACAACGAGATCGGTATCGGGGATGACGGGATCGACGCCATCCAGGCGACCTTCCGCAACCGCGAGTACGAGGCCCGCATCGAGGCGCAGCACGTCCCGGTCTTCACCGCGCTCGGGACGCTGACCGGTGCGCTCGGCGTCCAGTTCGACCGGCGCAACCTCGACACGTCGGGCGAGGCCGGATCGCTCCTGCGCCCGACCGAGTCGCGCCAAGCCGCGATCTACCTGTTCGAGGAGCTCGCGGTCACCGACACGTTCAAGCTCCAGGCGGCCGGCCGTTTCGAGGGAACGCGCGCGGTCGGGACGTCGCCTGACTTCCCCGGCGACTTCGTGCCGACCGGCGACCCGCTCGTCCAGCTGCCCCGCGCGCGCGAGTTCAGCCCGATGAGCGCCAGCCTCGGGGCGCTCCAGAAGCTGCCCTACGGGTTCGTGGCGAGCCTCAACGGGAACTACGCGGAGAGGGCGCCGACCTCGTTCGAGCTCTACTCGCAGGGCGCGCACGACGCGACCGAAACCTTCGAGATCGGCAATCCCAACCTGAAGAAGGAGATCGCGCGATCCGTCGAAATCGGAATCCGCAAGGCCGAGGGCCCGTGGCGGCTCGACGCGACCGGCTACTACACGCGCTACACGGGCTTCATCTACAAGCGGTTCACCGGGCTGTCGTGCGGCGACGATTTCGACTCGTGCGGTGTCGAGGACGAGAACCGGCAGATCAACTACTCGCAGCGCAACGCCACCTTCTACGGCGCCGAGATCTCGAGCCAGCTCGACATCATCCCGATCGGTCCCGGCTTCGTCGGCCTCGACGCGCAGTACGACTTCGTGCACGCGCAGTTCGACGACGGGACCTACGTGCCGCGCATCCCGCCGCACCGGGCGGGGGCCGGCATCTTCTACCGCGACCCGAACTGGTTCGCGCGGGTCGGCTTCCTGCACGCCTTCGACCACACCCAGATCGGCGAGTTCGAGACGCTGACGCCCGGCTACACGCTCCTCAAGGCGGAGGTGTCCTACCGCCAGAGGCTCGACCCGAACACGTTCGGCTTCCAGGACATCACGGTCGCGGCGATCGGCGACAACCTCCTGAACGACGACGTGCGCAACTCGGCCTCGTTCAAGAAGGACGAGATCCTGCTGCCTGGGCGGAACGTCAGGCTGTCGGTGACGGCGCGATTCTGAGCTATCGGTTGAGAATTCTAGACCTCATCCTGAGGGCCTGCGTAGCAGGTCTCGAGGGATGATCCAGTGAACTCTGGAAGCCTCCTTCGAGGCTCGACCTGCGGTCGAGCACCTCAGGATGAGGTGGAGAATGGACTTTCCAATAACCTCTGAGAGGCCGCTGGCTTCAGGGCGTGAAGCGCATCCCCAGCAGGAACACGTTCGCGGTGTAGCTCGATCCCGCGAAGGTGCTGTGCAGCCGCTCGTAATTGTAGCTCGCCCGGATGCCGAGCCAACGCGTCAGCTTGTAGTCGACGCGGGCCAGCGCCCCGAAGCCCTGCTCGCTGATCGACACGCCGCTATACTCGGCGTCGCTGGCGGTCAGCGCGGCCGTCAGCGTCACGTTGCGGCGCAGCGCGTGCGAGACTTCGAGCGTGCCCCTGACGGTGCGCACGCCGTTCGCGTTCAGCACGGTCGTCTCGTCCACGGTGGCCTGGGCCGTCGCCCTGATCGTGGTGAGAGGGGTGATCGCCCAGGTGAGCGCCGCGTCGAGGAGCGGGCTCGTGAGGTCGCGCAGCCTCGGGTCCTCGTAGCTGCGCCGGATCGCCCCGACGGCGATCTCGCCGGTGAGGAGGCGGGTGATCTCGAAGCTCGTGCCGGCACGTCCTCCGATGCCGTCCGAGCTGCGGCGGAAGCCCTGGTCGTCGCTCCGGCGATCGTAGTCGCGCGTATCGCCGACGACCTCGACGAACGGGATCAGCCCCGGGGTGAGCTCGTAGCCGAGCCGTCCCCTTAGCCCGTATTGCGTGAGGTTGCGGTCGCTCTGGTCGAGCGTGATGCCGCTCGACAGGCGCGCATCCTCGTAGTCGGCGCGGTCGACCGTGCCCTGGATCGTCCCGATCAGACGGTTGAAACGCTGCGTGAAGCCGAGCGATGCGCCCTCGGTCGCGATGATCGGCCGGGTCCGCACGGCGGCGTTCAGGTCGGGGCTGTCCGGCCGCTGCGTGTCGATGAGGAAGCGCCCGTCGATCTGCACGAAGCTGTCGCGGGTGACGTCGAGCTTGAGCCCGAGCTGTCCGGCGCCTTCCGGCCGGTTGGCCTCCGGGTTGTCCGCGTAGACGTCGTAGGCGCCGCGGATCTGCCCCTTCAACTCGTGGCGCGACCAGTCGCTCTGAAGGCCGAGCTCGGCCTCGGTCTGGGACACGAAGGAGCCGCGGCGCAAGGTCTGCGTCCGGTTCGGGTTCGTGTCGTAGCCGATCGATTCGCCGATCGCCGGCAGGTACGTCATGCCGCCCGAGCGGATCCCGAGGGGGGCGTAAGGGTCCTCGTCGCGGCGGATCGGCGCCTTGCGAGGTCCGGCGACAGGCACGAGCAGAGGGTCCGGCACGCCGTTCAGCTGCGGCTGCGTCGTCGCGATGGGATCCGCGAGGCCGAGCGTCGGTCGCGTCTGCAGTTGGACCTGTGCGGAGGCCGGCTGTCGCGTCCGGCGAGCCGTCACGCGCCGGACCGGCTTTCGTCCCGCGCTGCTCTGGTACCCGGGGTCGGAGCCGGGCGGCCGTGGCGGCGCGCTCGATCCGGACAACGTCGTGTCGAGATTTGTGCCCGTCCCGGCGGGGCTGCCCGTCGCCGGCCCGGAATCGCCGATGCCGCGAAGCGCCAGCGGCACCGCGTCCTGCGCCCGGGCAATCGACATCGCGCCGATCGAGACCGTGGCGAGCATCGTGGCGGTCGCGAGGGCCGATCTGAGGGGCGCTCTCGTCACGCGTGTCTGCTCCGGCCCAGCCCGCTCGACGATCGATCCCGCCGTCACACGATGGCGTGGTTAACCTTGGTACAATGCGCGTGGTTAACGCCCCGTAAGTCGAGGCCGCATCGGGACGTGCCCCGGACGGGACGGCGTGGTAGAGGCCGCACCATGTCGGCCGCGCCCATCCTCGAACCCGATCCCGCGATCCTGTCGGCCGTCCGCACGCTCGAGGCCGAGCGTGACGGGCTCGACACGCTGAGGGACGCGATCGCGGGCCCGGTCGGGCGCGACTTCGCGCGCGCGGTCGAGCTCGCGTCCGCGGCGCGCGGCCGGATCATCGTGACCGGCATGGGCAAGTCCGGCCACGTGGCGCGCAAGATCGCCGCGACGCTGGCCTCCACCGGAACGCCCTCCCACTACGTGCATCCGGGCGAGGCGAGCCACGGCGACCTCGGGATGATCCAGCCCGACGACGTGATCCTGGCGATCTCCTGGTCCGGCGAGACGCGCGAACTCGGCGACATCATCTCCTACGCGAAGCGATTTCGCGTGGGGCTGATCGCGATCACGTCCGATCCCGACTCGGCGCTCGGCCGGCAGGCCGGCGTCTGCCTGACCTTGCCGAAGGCGCGCGAGGCCTGCCCGAACGGGCTCGCGCCCACCACCTCGACCACGATGCAGCTGGCGCTGGGCGATGCGCTCGCGGTCGCGCTCCTGGAGACGCGAGGCTTCTCGCCCCAGGATTACCACGTCTTCCACCCGGGCGGACGGCTCGGCGCGCACCTGAAACAGGTCGCGACCGTGATGCATCGCGGCGAGCGCATGCCGCTCGTCCCGCTCGGGACCAGCATGGCGGACGCGATCGTGATCCAGAGCCAGAAAGGGTTCGGCTGCGTCGTGGTGGTGAACGGCGCGGGCGTGCTCGCCGGGATCGTGACGGACGGCGACATCCGCCGCCACATGGGCCCGGACCTCCTAGCCAAGCGCGTCGAAGAGGTGATGACCGCGAACCCGACCGTGATCGGCCCCGGCATGCTGCTCGGCGAAGCGCTGGAGATCGTCGAGAGCCGGCAGCGCTCGGCCCTCGTCGTCGTCGAGGCCGGACAGCCGGTCGGCCTCGTCCACGTGCTCGACCTGCTCCGGGCCGGGGTGGCTTAGCTGCCGACCCGTCCGATCGTGATCTCGCTGTCGCCGTAGCGGCGGCGCTCCAGTTCGACGAAGCCCGCCGGCAGCGTGAAGGCCGACGCCACGTCCTCCTCCACCACGACCAGCGCGTCCGGCGCGAACCAGCGGCCATCGAGGCACGACGTCAGGGCCGGGCCGGCGAGACCACGCCCGTAAGGCGGGTCGCAGAACGCGAGGTCGACCGGCTCGCCCGGTCCGACCGCGCCCATCCGGGTCGCGTCGCGGCGGAACAGGCGCGTCTCGCCCGCCACCCCCAAGGCCTCGATCGTCTCGCGGATGAGGCCGCGTGCCTCGGCCGCATCGTCCACGAAGGTCGCGTGCGCGGCGCCGCGCGATAGGGCTTCGAGGCCTAGCGCCCCCGTGCCGGCGAAAAGGTCGAGGACGCGCGCGCCGCTCACCCGGTCGTCATAGGCGTGCGCGAGCACGTTGAAGAGCGCTTGGCGCAGGCGGTCCGAGCTAGGTCGGATCGCGTCCGTGCGCGGCGCGGCGAGCGGCCGCCCGCGGAAACGTCCCCCGACAATCCGCATGGCGGTTCAGCGGTCGC
>CAHJXE010000106.1 GCA_903644085.1 Hyphomicrobiales bacterium | reverse complement strand
CCCGCGGCGGTGCTCGACGGCTCGCACGACGCGCGCGCGCTGCTGCTCGCGCTGCTCGCATCCCCCAACGTCGCCTCGCGGCAGCCGCTGTTCGAGCAGACGTTACTGCTGCTCGGAGTCCGAGGCGCGAGCGCCAAACAACGCGAGGCGCTCGCGCACCGCGTGATCCTGGCGGACGGCTGGGCGCGGACCGGCTGGGCGCTGGGCTCGGGCGCGCTCGGGGCGCTCGCGATGCCGCCCTTCGGGATCTGGCCCGCGCTCGTCGTCTCCCTAACGGTCGCCGTGTGGCTCCTCGACGGGTCGGCCGGGGGATCCTGGCTCGGGACGCTGCGGCGCGCCGCCATCCTCGGCTGGCTGTGGGGGCTCGGCTATTTCGTGGCCGGGCTGTGGTGGATCGGCGCGGCCTTCCTGGTCGAGGCGGACGTGTTCGCCTGGCTCCTGCCGTTCGGGGTTCTGGGCCTGCCGGCGGTCCTGGCGATGTTCACGGGCCTCGGTTTCGCGGCCGCGCGCGCGCTCTGGTCGCCCGGTGCGGGGCGCATCTTCGCGCTCGCGCTCGGTCTGATCCTCGCCGAGTGGCTGCGCGGGCACCTCTTCACGGGCTTTCCGTGGAACACGCTCGGGATGGCGCTCGGCCAGAACATCTGGCTCATGCAATCGGCCGCGTGGCTCGGTCTCTACGGGATGACGGTCTTGGCCGTGCTCACCTTCGCGGCCCCGGCGACGATCGCGACAGGCGAGACGCGGACAGCGCGCATCGTCCCGAGCGCGCTCGCGGCCGGGACGATGATCCTCATCACCTGCCTGGGCGCGCTGCGCTTACCCGTCGATCCGACGCCGACCGTGCCGGACGTGCGATTGCGGATCATGCAGCCGAACCTGTCCCAGGATGCCAAGTTCAGACCCGCCAACGGGCCGGAGATCCTGGCGCGCTATCTCGCGCTCAGCGACCGTGCGACATCGCCCCAGACGACGGGGATCGGCGACGTCACGCATCTGATCTGGCCGGAATCCGCCTTCCCGTTCCTCCTTCACCGTGAGGCCGTCGCCCTCGCCCAGATCGCCCGCGCGCTCCCACGGGGCGCCGTGCTCCTGACGGGCGCGGCGCGAAGCGACGACCTGCTGCCGGGCGAGACGGGACGGCGCTTCTACAATTCGATCCAGGCCGTCTCCGACAGCGGCGCGATCGTGGCGACCTACGACAAGATCCATCTCGTGCCGTTCGGCGAGTACGTGCCGGCTTTCCTCGACCGCGCACTTCGGGCGATCGGCCTCCGGCAGTTCGTCGCGATCCCGGGCGGCTTCACGGCCGGTGAGCGGCGGCCGCCCTTCGAGGTACCGGGTCTGCCGCACGTCTCGGCCAGCATCTGCTACGAGGCGATCTTCCCCGACGAGATCGCGGCCACCTCGGGGATACGCCCCGGCCTCATCCTGAACGTCACGAATGACGGCTGGTTCGGCGATACGCCGGGTCCGCGACAGCATTTCGCCCAGAGCCGTCTGCGCGCGGTCGAGCGCGGCCTGCCACTCATACGCGCGGCGAATACGGGCATTTCGGCGGTGGTCGACCCCTACGGTCGCGTCGTGGCCTCGCTCCCGGTCGGGGTCGAGGGCGTTCTCGATTCCGGGTTGCCCAGATCTGGAATGCCCACGTTTTTCGACACCTACGGGAATGCTTTATTGGTGGCGTTGTGTCTCGTATGTTGTGTAGGAGCGCTCATGGGATGTCTGCCGAGAACTTTCGCATGACGCAGAGCGCAGGGCTAAAGGGGGGTCGAGACGAGCACGTGCGAGAAGGTCCGAGTGCGATGAAGAAGGCTCCGAACGATGTCGATCGACATGTCGGCGCACGTGTCCGCATGAGGCGCATCCTTCTCGGATTCAGCCAGGAAAAGCTCGCCGACGCGCTCGGGCTGACTTTTCAGCAGGTCCAGAAATACGAGAAGGGAACGAACCGCATCAGTGCGAGTCGCCTGCAACAGATCTCGGGCGCGCTGGGCGTCCCGATCGATTTCTTCTATAGCGACGGAGCACCGGCGGGCGAGGTCGGCGGCTTCGCGGATGCCGGCAAGCCCGGCTACGAAGCCGACATGATGACGACGGACGGCCTGAAGCTCCTGAGGGCGTTCAACGCCATCGAGGATCCGCAGACGCGCAAGCGCCTCGTCGAACTCGCGCAGACCCTCAGCACGTCGGCAGATCGGAAGGACCGTTCTGCATAACGAACGCGTTTGCTTGACCGGACCGTCTTCGGGTGCCAGAAGCCCCGCGCCCGGGCGGATCGGTCCTGGCGGCGATACGGGGACGACGATGGCCAGAGCCGACTATCTGTTCACGAGCGAGTCGGTTTCGGAAGGCCATCCCGACAAGGTTTGCGACCGCATCTCCGACGAGGTAGTGGATGCGTTCTACAGAGCGGGCGTGACCGAAGGTCTCGACCCCTGGACGATCCGGGCGGCTTGCGAGACGCTCGCCACCACCAACCGGGTCGTGATCGCGGGCGAGTACAGGGGACCCGCCAGCGTCGACGAGGCCGTGATCACGGACGTCACCCGCAAGGCGATCAAGGATATCGGCTACGAGCAGGACGGCTTCCACTGGGAGAACGCCCGGATCGAGGTGCTGCTCCACGGCCAGTCCGCCGACATCGCGCAGGGCGTGGACTCGGCCGGCAACCACGAAGAGGGTGCGGGCGACCAGGGCATCATGTTCGGCTACGCGTGCCGCGAGACGCCCGACTTCATGCCGGCGCCGATCTACTACTCGCACCGGATTCTTCGCGACCTGACCACGGCCCGCAAGTCCGGCAAGGGTCCGGCCGCCGTACTCGGCCCCGACGCGAAGAGCCAGGTCACCGTCCGCTACAAGGACGGCAAGCCGGTCGGGGCGACACAGATCGTCGTCTCGA
This sequence comes from Hyphomicrobiales bacterium, assembly GCA_903644085.1. GTDB lineage: Bacteria > Pseudomonadota > Alphaproteobacteria > Rhizobiales > Beijerinckiaceae > Enterovirga. The sequence continues at coordinate 6,382 of CAHJXE010000106.1, read as the reverse complement.
CCCAGCACCTCGACGAGAGCCTGACGTCCGAGGACGTGCGCGCCATCATCGAGCCCTACGTGACGAAAGCGCTTCCCGAAGGCTGGATCTCGTCCGAGACGATCTGGCACGTGAACCCGACCGGCAAGTTCGTCATCGGCGGTCCGGACGGCGATTGCGGCCTCACAGGGCGCAAGATCATCGTGGATACCTACGGCGGCGCGGCTCCGCATGGCGGCGGCGCGTTCTCCGGCAAAGACCCGACCAAGGTCGACCGGTCCGCCGCCTACGCGGCGCGTTACCTCGCGAAGAACGTCGTGGCGGCGGGCCTTGCGGAGCGCTGCACCATTCAGCTCTCCTACGCGATCGGCGTCGCGAAGCCGCTCTCGATCTACGCCGACCTCGTCGGCGCGGAGGTCGATCCGGGCAAGCTCGAATTCGCGTTGCAGGAGATCATGGACCTGTCGCCGCGCGGCATCCGCACCCATCTCGACCTCAACAAGCCGATCTATGCCAGGACCTCGGCTTACGGCCATTTCGGCCGCATGCCCGATGCGGATGGCGGGTTCTCCTGGGAGAAGACCGACCTTGCCGACCAGCTCCGCTCCGCCCTCTCGTAGGATGGGTTTCGCGTGAACGAGCCGGACGGGGCCGGCTCGTTCTTCGGCCGACGCAAGGGCAAGGCTCTGCGGCCGGGTCACGAGGCCCTCGTGCAGACCCTCCTGCCGCGGCTGCGGATCGACCTGAACCCGGGCGACGCGCCGATCGATCCGGCGGACCTGTTCCCTCACGCCGTATCGTGCGTCCGTCTCGAGATCGGGTTCGGCGGCGGCGAACACCTCGCGCACGAGGCGCGAACCCATCCCGAGGTCGGCTATATCGGCTGCGAGCCCTTCGTGAACGGCGTCGCGAAGCTGCTGGCGGTGATCTCGTCCGAGCGGCTCGACAACGTCCGGATCTTCGATCGCGACGCGACCGAACTCCTGGCCGCCCTCCCCTCAGGCTCGATCGATCGTGCCGACCTCCTGTTTCCGGACCCTTGGCCGAAGCGCCGGCAACGCAAGCGCCGCTTCGTGTCGGACGAGAACCTCGCGGCGCTGGCTCGGGTGCTGCGATCCGGGGCCGAGTTCCGATTCGCGACCGACATCGACGATTACGCGGGCTGGACTCTGGCTCGCGTCCTGCGGTCGCGCGGTTTCGTCTGGCAGGCCGCCGAGGCGGACGATTGGCGACGTCCGTGGGACGGCTGGCCCGGCACACGCTACGAAGCGAAGGCGCGCGAGGCAGGCCGGCCGGCCGTCTATCTGAGCTTCAGCCCCCGCTGAGATTGCACGGGCTTCACGGCGGTCTCCCGGACCCGCAGGAAGTGGAGCACGCGCTGCGCCATCGGCGCCGCCATCGTGCCGAACGTCTCCTCCGCACGCCGGAAATGGTGGTGCTCCTGCAAGGCGGGGTCGCGCAGCTTGAGAAGCGAGCGCACGGTCGCCCACATCCAGCCCCGTGCCCGGCCGATGACGATGAGGAGATCGTTGTCGCGCTCCTGAAACACGCGCTCGACTCCCCCGATGGAGAGGCCACTCATCGCCGCAAGGGCGCAGATCGTCTCCTCCTTGCGACCGTCCGACGCGAAGCCGGACAGGTCACCTTCCTCCAGCGCGCGCACGTCCGTGATGGCCCGGACGACCTTCAGCGCCGGCCCGTAATCCGTGACCGATCGATCGAGATCCGCCACGACGGATGTCGCGGACCGGTCGGTCGCAGACGCGACGGCGTCGCGCGACCCACTCGTGAGAGATCCCCCGATGCGCCGGCGCGCGGACTGCTTGGCGATCTCGACCAACTGGCGCATCTGCACCGGCGAGAGGTCGTCGCGCTCGCCCAGCAGATCCTGCAACGCGTCGTCCGCGCGGGAATGATCGAGCAACGTCGCCGTTCCGACAGCCGAGAACCGAGCCCCGGGGTTGCCCGCGATCGCGTGGCGCACGACGCCGTCCCCAAGGGTCACGAGCACGTCCGTCACCATCTCCGAGACGCTCGCGCGCTCGCAGATGGCAAGCATGTGATCACGGCCCCGTTCCGTCGCGATGCGCACGAGGTCCTGATCCGCGAGGTCCGACCCGGCGAGCACGGGCCTCGCGACGATGACCTCCTGGTCGCCCGCGAGCCCGAGCAGCGTCAGTCTGGGTCCCTTCGGCAGGCCGCAGAGCTTCTGGGCGAGGTCGATGCGGGCCCTGGTCTCGATCACGACCGAGAACCGCTGGATCACCTCGTCGAACAGCGCGATCTGCTCGCGCGTGAGAGCGTCGCCGCCTTGCACCATGAGGTCCGCGATGCGCGAGACCGCCTGTGCACGGACTTGGACGGAGCCGCGCTCGATACAACCGTCGATGTCGCGGATCAGGTGATCGAGTTGGCTCATCGCGCGGCGATGATGGCCGGACTTCATCACCAGAGCGTTAGCCATCTGCCGTCAGGGTTCTGTGGACGACTCAGCGGCCGCTTTGAACCTGCGGACTCCCTCGGGATATAGTCGTGGGGTACTGATTCGCGGTCGGCCGGACGAGCTGATCGGCCCGGATGCGGCGCATGATGACATGGTCCGGCCGTCATGCGGCCGGACGCGCGTACCCGAACACCGCAGAACCGTTTTAGGACGAAATGCCCCATTTTTCGATGGATACGCCGCGCGCGGAACACCCGCTCGACATCGTCGAGCGGCTCGCCTGCATGAAGGACTGGAGCTTTGACAGGGCCGAACTCGACGAGATGTCGGTCGCGGTCGCAGGGCGCTGGGCGGAGTACCACATCGCCTATACGTGGATCGAGAACGTGGAGGCGCTCCACGTCGCCTGCGCGTTCGACATCAAGGTGCCGGATCGCCGCCGCAACGAGGTCATGCAGCTGATCTCGCTCGCGAACGAGCAGCTCTGGGTGGGCCATTTCGACCTGTGGTCGGCCGAGAACGTCGTGATGTTCCGCCATGCGCTCTTGCTGGCCGGCGGGGCGGAACCGACCAACGGGCAGTGCGAGACCCTGCTGAAGGCGGCGGTCGACGCCTGCGAGCGCTATTACCAGGCGTTCCAGTTCGTGCTCTGGGCGGGCAAGACGGCCCGGGAGGCGATCGAGGGCGTGCTCTTCGTCACCCAGGGCGAGGCCTGACCTCGGCCGCTTGATCGTGTCGCGCCACGGTGCGATGCGGGGGCCATGGCCGCAACGATTCATCCGCTTCCCGCATCCCTCGTGCTCGCGGGCGCGGGCAAGATGGGCGGCGCGATGCTGAACGGTTGGCTCGCGGGCGGCCTGCCCGCAGAGCGGGTCGGCGTGATCGATCCGACCCCCTCGGCCGATCTCGTGTCGCGCGGATTCGTGCTCGATCCGGCGGACGCGTCTGCGCCGTCACCCGAAGTGTTGGTCCTGGCGATCAAGCCTCAGACGCTGGACTCCGCAGGACCCGATCTCGCGCGTTTCGCGGGACCCGGCACGCTCGTGGTCTCGGTCCTCGCCGGCAAGACGGTCGCGGATCTCGCCCGCGCGCTGCCGGGGGCCGGCGCGTTCGTGCGCGCCATGCCGAACTTGCCCGCCTCCATCGGCCGGGGCGCGACGGGCGCCTATGCGGGACCGGACACGACGTCGCGTCAGCGCGATGTCGCGAACGGGCTGCTCGGGGCGAACGGCGTCGTCGAGTGGGTCGAGCGCGAGGAACTCATCGATGCCGTGACGGCCGTGTCGGGCTCCGGCCCGGCCTACCTGTTCCACCTCGTCGAGTGCCTCGCGGCGGCGGGCGTCGCGGCCGGTCTCGAATCCGGGCTCGCGGGACGTCTCGCGCGCGCGACCGTGACCGGCGCCGCCGCCCTCCTCGACTCCAGCGACCTGGAACCCGCGGAGCTGCGCCGCAACGTCACATCGCCCGGCGGCACGACCGCGGCGGCGCTCGACATTTTCATGTCGGATGATGGCCTCGGGCCGTTGATGCGCAAGGCGGTCTCGGCGGCCAAGCGACGCGCGGGCGAACTCTCGGGCTAGAGGATGTTCTCCTCGCGGGTCGGGCGCCCTACATGAGCACTGACAGTAGGGAGTCTTCCATGAACTCTGACCCGAACGGTTTCGGCCAGATGCCGGGCACTGAGCCATCCGCTCCAGGAACGCCGGAGGCTCATCACGCACCCGCGAAGACGCGGATCGTCGAGGCGCTGATGAAGCTCGCGTCCGATCGCCCCTGGGTCGATATCGAGATCGTGGACATCGCGCAGGAAGCGGGCGTGACGCTCTCCGAGATGCGCGACCTGTTCCCGTCGAAGGGCGCGATCCTCGACGGCTATACCCGCATGATCGACAAGAAGGTGATCGAGGGCATCGGCACCGACCTCGCGGGCGAGCCGGCGCGCGAGCGGATCTTCGACGTCGTCATGCGCCGGCTCGACGCGATGATGCCTCACAGGGAGGCGCTCCGGCGCATCTCGATGGCGCTGCGCCGCGATACGCTTTCGATGATCGCGCTGAACCGATCCGGCTTGAACTCGGCCCGCTACATGTTGGCGGCCGCCGGAGTGCCGACCGAGGGTCCGCTCGGCTTCGTGAAGCTTCAGGGCTTCGTCGTCATGCTGTCCAGGGTCATGGAGACCTGGTTCGACGACGAAGATGAGACGGCCGCGAGGACGATGGCGAAACTCGACGAGGAACTCGGACGCGGCGAGCGTTTCATGGAGCGTGCCGAGGACGTCCGGCGTTTCACCGCGCCGCTGCGCGCGATCGGACAGGCGCTGATGGATGGTCGCGGCCGAATGCGGCGGTCCTATCGGAGCCGGGACGAGCGTGAGGCCGGCGAGACGACGGACCCGGCCGGCGCCATCTGAACGCCGTTCGGGTCGTCCGCCTTGTTGGAAGCCGACGACGCTGTTAGCGGCACCGGACAGAACGCCCCCGCGGTCCTGTCACCTGGGTCCGGTTAGAACATCGTCATGCCGCTCACGTCCGAGATCACGTTCGACGATTTCATGAAGGTCGACATCCGGGTCGGGGTGATCGTGTCGGCCGAGCCGTTCCCCGAGGCTCGTAGACCCGCGATCAAGCTCGTTATCGATCTCGGCCCGGAGATCGGTCAGAAGAAATCCTCCGCTCAGATCACGCGGCATTACGCGCCCGAGACGCTGGTGGGAAATCGCGTGCTCTGCGTCGTCAACTTCCCGCCCCGACAGATCGGCCCGATGCGCTCCGAGGTGCTGACACTCGGCGTCCCCGATGCGGATGGCGAGGTCGTTCTGGTCGCGCCCGACGGCATCGCGGATGTGGCGGCCGGCGGCCGGCTCTTTTGACGGACCGGACCGCCACGGCGCCCGGACGCGTTCTCCTGGGCTTCTGCATCGTCCTCACCGCGTTCAACCTGCGCTGTCTGTTCGGCAGCCTCTCGGCCGTGCTGCCGGAGGTTCTCGCCGGCACGGGCGGATCGTCATTCGAAGCAGGCGCGCTCACGACGGGTCCGGTGATCTGCCTCGGGGTGTTCGCAGCGGCCGGCCCGCGGCTCGCGCAGAAGTTCGGCATCGAGCGCGCGATCCTGTACCTGCTCCTTCTGCTCGCGGCCGGCACGGCTCTGCGCGGAGTGCCTCGCTTCCCGGTTATCCTCCTCGGATCGCTCGCCGGGTCGGCAGCGATCGCCGCGATGAACGTGGTGATCCCGGGGCTCGTGAAGCGCGACTTCCCCGACCGGACGGCGCTCATGACGGGGCTCTACGTCACGGCGCTCTGCGTCGGGGCGGCGCTCGCCGCCGGTTCGACCGTCCCGCTCCAGGGAGCGCTGTCGGGGTCCTGGTCGGGCGCGCTCGCCGCGTGGGCGCTACCGGCCGTGCTCGCCGCCGCTCTTTGGCTGCTCCGGCCGCCGACCGACCCCGCTCCGCTTCGCTTGGCACGCGCGGGCCCACCGCTCTGGCGTGATCCGCTCGCCTGGCAGGTGACGGCTTTCATGGGTTCGCAATCCGCTCTCGCTTATTGCGTCTTCGGCTGGCTCGCGCCGATCCTTCGCGAGCGCGGTCTCGATCCCGCGAGCGCCGGCTACGTCGTGTCGGTCACGATCCTGGCCCAGGTCGCCGCGAGCCTCTCCTCGCCGTGGCTCGCGACGCGCGGGCGCGACCAGCGCCTCGTGGGCGTCGCTCTGGTGGCGATCGCGACGGGCGGGTTCGTGGCCATGCTGTTCGCCCCCCTCGGGTCGGTCTGGATATGGGCCGTGATCTCAGGTTTCGGCCAGGGCGGCCTGCTCGCGGTCGCTATGACGATCATCATCCTGCGCTCGCCGAACGCGCTCGTGGCGGCCCGGCTCTCCGCGATGGCGCAGGGGATCGGCTACGTGCTGGCGGCGGCGGGCCCGCTTCTCGTCGGCCTCGTCCATCGCCGTGACGCGGGGCTCGGGCCC
>CAHJXE010000105.1 GCA_903644085.1 Hyphomicrobiales bacterium | reverse complement strand
GGGCACAGGAGGACGCGAAGATCGCGGCCCTCGTCGCCGACGGCGCGGCGGCGATCCGCACGACCTACTCGGACGGGGGACAACACCCCTCGTTCCAGCTGCTCGCGAGCCTGGGCACCTATCTCGGCGACATCAGCCGACCCGAGGCTTTGCCGCTCGCCGGCCGCGAGGTGGTGGTCATCCCGGCCCGCCGCAGGCCTGTCACGCCGATCGTACAGGTTGCGAGCGCTCGTCCGGAAAGTCTCCTCGCGTCGAGCCCGCCATCCGTTTCGGGCTGGTCGATCTGGTCGACGATGCCCGCCATGTCCCGCGACCCGGCGGTGATCACCGCGGCGATCCCGGGCGCGACTGCAATCCTCCCGCCAGCGCTTGCGCGAAGCCAGAAGGTCGTGGTCGGCTCGCTCTGATCAGTACCGGATCGTGGTGCGCAGGCCGACGACCGCCGCGTCCTTCTCGACCGCCATGACGGTGCTGCGCGAGTTCGACACGCCACCACCCGGCCGGAAGATGTACTGAAAGTCCGGCTGCACCGTCCAACCGGGCACGATCTGCGCCTGATATGTCACCTCGACCATCGCCTCGCTCGAACGGACCGGAGAGGGCGTCCCGGTGAAGAACACGGTGTCGCGGTCGAGGCCGCGATAGGCGTCGGAGATGCGCGCGTAGCTGGCACTGACCCCGAACGTGTCGTCGGGACGACCGGGTATCAATCCCTTGTAGGTCAGACCCCCGTCTACGTAGACGTCGACGAGGTTGCGGTCGCCGGGCGACCCCGACACGCGAGCGAAGGCGCCGAGACCGCCATCCTCCGTGCCCGGCACGCGGTACAGCAACTGGTCGATCACGCCGTAGAGCCCATAATTGCCGCGAAACCGGCGCGCGATCCCGGACCCGTTCGGGTCGGCGAGCGACCCGCCGAACGCGTCGAACCGCGGGCTGTCGAACCGCCCGAGATGCGTCCAGCCGCCGAACTTCACCTGCCCGGCGAGCGCATCCTTGGCGCCGTAGCTGTAGGCCGCCTCGCCGATGATGAGTGCAGGATCGCGCGCCCTGAACTCGACGCCACCACGGTCGTTGCGCTGCGGGTCGCCGGGACCCGGACCGGCCGGATCACCGTTGAAAATGCCGAGCATGGCGGAGAAGCGCGGCGTCGGCGCGACCTTGATCCGGATGCCGGGCGTCGCGAGCGGGTAGGCAGGTCCACCGGAGGGCAGATCCACCGCCGTGATGCCGGGCCAGCCGAAGGTCGAGTTCACGAACAGCCCGGCATACTGGCTGACCAGGAACTCGGTATCGGCCGCGAGCTGCCCGGCCCGGACCGCGAGCCTGTCCTCCAGGAGCTTCTGCTCGAGCCAGAGCTCGTAGAGCCGCGTGGACGGTACGGCCTCGATGCCGCTCGTGACGAAGATGTTGCCGAGGTAGTAACGGGATAGTTCGTGACCGTGGATCTGGTAGGCGTTGGTGTGGAACGCGAGACCCGAGAACCCAGCGAGCTTCTCCAGATCGACGTCGAGCTGTGCGTCGAGACGCCCCTCGTAGATCGCACCGCGGCGCTGCCCGCCCGACACGACCCCGAGCGTCTCGCCGATATAGGTCAGGTTGTACGTGATGCCGCGGCCGGCGAGGAACGCCCGGTAGCCGCCGGGATCGCCGTAGAGTCCGAGCGAGGTCTGGATCGAATCGTTAGCAGGCTGGCCGGCTGGTTGGTCGGAACTCTCAGATGTGCCCGGAAGAGCGGCTTGACCGCCAGAGCCGCCGCCATCGACTTGCGCCAGCACGGCACCGGACAGCAGCATCGCCGAGAGGAAAGCGGACAAACGACAGAGGTGTGTCCGCATGAGACCGATCCGACCAGGCTTCGTATAGCACAAGCTATAATGTGGACAAGAGACTTACGGGTCGACGGACCTCCATCGACATCTGTGAGCCGTACTCGCGGACCCGAGTCGCACCATATTCGGCACACCCGAACATCTCGTTAACCATTCGAACCTCCCGCGCCACCTCAGATTCAGCCCGCGACAGCCGTCAACGGGCACGAAGGCGCGGGATTTGCTCGGTCGAGATCACATAGAAGGAAGCGCCCATGCCCATCATCAACCGCGTCGCGGACCTCACGGACGAAGTCACCGGCTGGCGACGCGACATCCACGCCCACCCCGAACTCCTCTACGACGTCCACCGCACAGCCGGGCTCGTGGCGGAGAAGCTGCGCGCTTTCGGGTGCGACGAGGTGGTGACCGGCATCGGGCGGACCGGCGTCGTGGGCGTTGTCCGTGGCGCGAGAGGAGCGTCGGGGCGTACGGTCGGGCTGCGCGCCGACATGGACGCCTTACCGATCGAAGAGGAGACGAACGCACCCTACCGATCTACCGTGCCGGGCAAGATGCACGCCTGCGGGCATGACGGCCATACGGCGATGCTGCTCGGCGCCGCCAAGTACCTGGCCGAGACTCGCAATTTCGAAGGCACGGCCGTGTTCATCTTCCAGCCAGCCGAAGAAGGCGGGGCTGGCGCAGCCGCGATGCTGCAAGAAGGCCTGATGGACCGGTTCGGCGTCGACGAGGTCTACGGTGTGCACAATTGGCCAGGGATCCCGGTCGGGCATTTCGCCGTCAAACCGGGACCGCTGATGGCGGCAGCCGACAAGTTCACGATCACGGTCACGGGCCGCGGCGGCCATGCCGCACACCCGCATCAATGCGCGGATCCGCTGGTCGCGGGCGCGCAGATGGTCAGTGCGATGCAGTCGATCGTCGCGCGCAACGTCGACCCACTGGATGCCGCCGTCCTGTCGATCTGTTCGTTCAAATCCGGCGACACGTACAACGTGATCCCGCAGATCGCGACGATCCTCGGGACGGTGCGGACGCTGAAGACGGAGGTGCAGGCGATCGTCGAGGGACGCATCCACGCGGTGGCCGAGAGTGTCGCGACCGCGATGGGTGTGAGCGCGCAGGTCGATTACGTGCGCGGCTACCCGGTGACCTTCAACCATGCCGAGCAGACGGAGTTCATGGCCAGGATCGCGGGCGAGGTCTCGGGCGTGAACACCGACGTCGTGCCGCAGATGGGCGCAGAGGATTTCTCCTACATGCTGCTGGAGCGACCGGGCGCCTACATGTTCATCGGCAACGGCGATTCGGCGCTCTGCCACCATCCGGCCTACGACTTCGACGACGGCGCGATCCCTTATGGCATCTCACTCTTCGCCAAGATCGTCGAGCAACGTACGGCGGCCTGAAACGAGAACGGCCGGCTCAAAGCCGGCCGTTCGATCGCTTATGTGTTGCAGATCACTCTGCGGGCATCTGGTCCGGGGTGAAGTGTCCGCACCAATCCTGCGTCGTCACGACCGGCCAAAGGCCGTGGCCGTTCGGCTCCGGCTGGCTGACCGGCGGGTTGAAGCGGCACAGGCCCGAATCGGCCTGGGCGCCACCGCCGTTGCCGTGATGGTCGTCGTAGAAGCGGCAGCTCCGGCATGCTGCACCCTGAATCGCGCTCGCCATGGTGAACTCCTCGTGTTGCGGCCGGATCGCCAGGCCGTTCTATGTCTTGATCTAAATTAGACCAGTTCCAATCGAGCAGTCAACAATTATTCTAAACAAGGGTTCCATTCGGCGTGTCGCGCTTCGCTTCGACCAGCCCCGGAGGGGTGGTCGCCAGCTCGCGCGGGTGCAGGCGATCAGTAGGTGGCGCGGCCGCCCGACAGGTCGAACACCGCACCCGTCGTGAAGGAATTCTCGGCCGAGCAGAGCCACGCCACCATGGCGGCGATCTCGCGGGGTTCGACGAAGCGGCCTCGTGGGATCTTCGACAGCATGAAGTCGATGTGCTGTTGCGTCATCTGGTCGAAGATGCGGGTTCGGGCGGCGGCCGGCGTGATCGTGTTCACCGCGATGTCGTGCCCCGCCAGCTCCTTGCCGAGCGACTTCGTCAGCCCGATCACGGCGGCCTTGGAGGCCGAGTAGGCGGAGGCGTTGGGGTTGCCTTCCTTGCCGGCGACGGACGCGACGGTGACGATGCGCCCGTAATTCTGCCTCACCATCGACGGGACGAGTGCCCGGCAGCAATGGAAGGTGCCATCGAGGTTGATGCGCATGATGCGCCCCCAATCTTCGACCGGATACTCGGCGACGGTGGTGTTCGGGCCCGCGATGCCGGCGCTCGTCACCAGGATGTCGACCGGCCCGTGCAGGGCCTCGGCGGCTCGTGCCGCCTCCGCGACGTTCTCGGCATCCGTGACGTCGACGCCCCGCGCCCGGACGCCCTCGCCGATCGAGTCGGCGGTCTCCCGGGCGAGATCGAGGTCGAGGTCCCAGATCTCCACGGCCGCGCCGCTCGCGGCGAACCGCTCGACCACCGATCGGCCGATGCCCTGGGCGCCCCCCGTCACCACCGCCACGTGACCGTTCAGGTCGATCTGGTTCATGTTGTCCTCCCGACTTCGTCAGCGAATTCGCGCATGAGAGGCACGAATTCGCCTAGATCATGGACGAACTCGCAGCGTCATGCCGTGACCTCGTCGATCAGGCTCACATGCGCGGCGACGATGCGCCAGCCCTCCGACATCCGCACCCAGGTCTGCATCTGCCGCCCGACCTTGCCGGGAGCGGTGTCGCGGTAGAACAGCGTCGAGGCGGTCGCGAGGTCATGGCCGTAGGTGGTGACGACCGTCCGGTCGATCCGGCGCGCCAAACCGACGGGAGAGCGGCCGCGGCGGAAGGCGCGGATCGCGTCCATGCCGTAGAGGTTCTCGCCCATTCCGTACCGGATCGTGCGCGGGTCGTCCCGGAACAGGGCCTCGAGCGTCGCGACGTCGTTCGTGACCAGCGCCCGCTCGTAGGCCGCGAAGGCGGCCACCACCTCGTCCTTCACGTCCGGGAGATCGATCTCCATCGGGCTCTCCTGCCGCGCCGGGTCCCGGAGAGGCGGCCCTCAGGTGTTCATCGAGTCGAAGAAATCGCCGTTGGTCTTCGTCTGGCGCAGCTTGTCCAGCATGAACTCCATCGCGTCGACCGTCCCCATCGGGTTCAGGATGCGGCGCAGCACGTACATCTTCTTGAGGATTTCGGCCGGGACCAGCAGCTCCTCCTTGCGGGTGCCGGAGCGCGTGATGTCGAGCGCCGGGAAGATGCGCTTGTCCGAGACCTTGCGGTCCAGGATGATCTCGGAGTTGCCGGTGCCTTTGAACTCCTCGAAGATCACCTCGTCCATGCGCGAGCCGGTATCGATCAGCGCGGTCGCGATGATGGTGAGCGAGCCGCCCTCCTCGATGTTGCGGGCCGCGCCGAAGAAGCGCTTCGGCCTCTGGAGGGCATTCGCGTCGACGCCGCCCGTCAGGACCTTGCCGGAGCTTGGCACCACCGTGTTGTAGGCGCGCCCGAGCCGGGTGATCGAATCCAAGAGGATCACCACGTCCCGCCCGTGCTCGACGAGGCGCTTCGCCTTCTCGATCACCATCTCGGCGACCTGGACGTGGCGCAGAGCCGGCTCGTCGAAGGTGGAGGACACGACCTCGCCCTTCACGGAGCGCTGCATGTCGGTCACCTCCTCGGGCCGCTCGTCGATGAGGAGCACGATGAGGTAGCATTCGGGGTGGTTCGCGGTGACGGATTTCGCGACGTTCTGGAGCAGCACGGTCTTGCCGGTGCGCGGCGGCGCGACGATCAGCGCGCGCTGGCCCTTCCCGATCGGGGACACGACGTCGATGATGCGGGCGGAGAAGTCCTTCTTGCCGGTCTCCTCGACCCATTCGAGCCGGATGCGCTCGTCCGGGTAGAGCGGTGTCAGATTGTCGAAATGGACCTTGTGCTTGATCTTCTCGGGGTCCTCGAAGTTGATCGTATTGACCTTGAGCAGCGCAAAGTAGCGCTCGCCTTCCTTCGGTCCCCGGATCGGCCCCTCGACCGTGTCGCCCGTCCGCAGCCCGAAGCGGCGGATCTGGGTCGGCGAGATGTAGATGTCGTCCGGTCCGGGCAGGTAGTTCGAATCCGGCGAGCGCATGAACCCGAAGCCGTCCTGCAGGATCTCCACGACGCCGGTGCCGATGATCTCGGTCTCGCGCGCGGCGAGCTGCTTCAGGATCGCGAACATGAGCTCCTGCTTGCGCATGGTGCTCGCGTTCTCGACCTCGACCTCCTCGGCGAAGGCCAGGAGTTCGGTCGGGCTCTTCGCCTTCAGGTCTTCAAGTTTGACTTCCCTCATCGGGGAACACTCGCCTAGTCTCGCGGGGGGCCGGGCATTGGGGAGAGGGCTCGACAGGGCAGCCCGGCTATGCGCTCGCGGCCTGAGCTGCGGGGCTCGGCACGTCGTGGCCTGTCGGAGGAGAGGCGCTCTCCATAACAGGTTTTCGCCGATCCTCAAGAGGCCGTGCGACATTTTAGAACGGCTTGGAACCCGCGACCTCATCCTGAGGTGCTGCGAAGCAGCCTCGAAGGATGGGTCAAGCGCATTCTGGAGGTCTCCTTCGAGGCTCGACCTTCGGTCGAGCACCTCAGGATGAGATCGAGTGTGGACTCAGAACGGCTTCACCACCACCAGGATGACGATCCCGATGAGGAGCACCGTCGGGACCTCGTTCAGCACCCGGAAGTACCGGGGCGTGCGCGTGTTGCGGTCGCCCGCGAAGCGCCGCACGCTGCCGGCCAGAACGCCGTGCACGCCGAGCATCAGCACCACGAGCAGGATCTTGCCGTGGAGCCAGCCCGCCCGGAACCAGGCGCCGTCCCAGGCGAGCCACAGCCCCAGGATCAGCGTCACGATCATCGCGGGGTTGATGATCGCCCGGAGGAGCCGCCGCTCCATGACCTTGAACGTCTCCGATTGCGGCGAGCCGACGGGCACGCCCGCGTGGTAGACGAAGAGGCGCGGCAGGTAGAGCATCCCGGCCATCCAGGAGATGACCGCGATGACGTGGAGGGCTTTGAGCCAGAGATAGAGCATGGCTCACTGTGTCATGCGGCCCTGATCCGCGCCAGCATGCGGGCGACGTTCTCGGGCGGGGTCGGGGGCGTGATGCCGTGGCCGAGATTGGCGATGTGCGGTCGTCCCCGCGCCGCCGCCAGCATGGCGTCGACCGCCCGGTCGAGCACCTCCCCGCCCGCGATCAGCGCCTCCGGGTCGACGTTGCCCTGCGACGCCATGTCGGGGGGGAGCGCGGTCACCGCCGACGCGAGGTCCGTCTCCTGGTCGATCCCGACCGCCGACGCGCCGGTCGCCGCGACCTCGGCGAGGCTGTCGCCCCGCCCGCGCGCGAACACGATGACGCGCGCATCCGGATGGCGCTCCCGCAGGCCCGTCACGATACGGGCGATCGGGTCCAGCGAGAGACGGCGGAACAGGTCGGGGGCGAGCGAGCCCGCGTGGCTCTCGAAGATCTGCACCGCGTCGGCTCCGGCCTCGAGCTGCGCCGCGAGGTAATCGACCGAGCTGCGTACCAGGAGGTCGATCAGCGCCTCTATGAAGGCCGGGTCGCGGGCCCAGGCCGCGTGGGACGGTCCCTGGTCCGGCGTGCCGCGCCCCGCCACCATGTAGCTCGCGACCGTCCAGGGTGCCCCGCAGAAGCCGAGCAGGGTGGTCTGCGACGGCAGCGCGGCCCGGATGCGACCCAGCGCCGCGAAGACGGGCGAGAGCCGGTCCAGCGGCAACGTCGTGGGCAGCCGCGCCAACCCCGCCCCGTCGGTCGTCGGCCGCAACCGCGGCCCCTCGCCCTCGGCCAGCGTGAACTCGCAGCCGAGCGCGTCCGGCACGACCAGGATGTCGGAGAACAGGATGGCAGCATCGAACCCGTAACGGCGGATCGGCTGGAGCGTCACTTCGGTCGCGAGTTCGGGCGTGTAGCAGAGCGTCAGGAAGGACCCGGCCCGGGCCCGCACCTCGCGATACTCGGGCAGGTAGCGTCCGGCTTGGCGCATGATCCAGGCGGGCGGCGGCCAGACGGGCTCGCCATCGAGGACGCGGAGGAGGGGTTTCGACATCGGGGGGTGAAACGCCTTTGAATCGAAAGAGTCTAGAATCTGACTCTCTCTTGTTCCTCTTGGGGGGTGAGTCAGCGTGTCGCAACGCGCTCCACACCTTGTTCACATTCCGGGCCTTGCCGGACCGTTCGCGGGCTGAATCGACGCGGTAACGAATCGTTCAGGTTAACAGGGCGTTAACGCGTCCTTCTCGAAACCTCCATGACGCGATCCGGTCGGGATCCCCGTGACTCGCGATTCCCTCCGTGCGGGCCGGTGCCGTGTTTCAGTGTGGACCGTCGTCCCGTCCGGTCCCGCCCGATCGGGCCTGGACCCGACCGGCGGCTCTCTTTATCCACATTCCTCCACGGGTCCGGCCGCGACTGTCCCGCTCGCCCCCGCGGTCGGGCGCCGGTCGGTCTCTGAGAGGCGTCGCGTTGGTCCGCAGCTACTTCCATCTCCACCTCGTGTCGGACTCGACCGGCGAGACCCTGATCGCGGTCGCCCGGGCGGCGGCCGCGCAGTACGAGGGGGTGTCGGCGATCGAGCACGTCTACCCGCTGGTGCGCTCGTCCAAGCAGCTCGACCGCGTGCTCTCCGAGATCGAGACCGCGCCCGGACTCGTGCTCTACACGCTGGTCGACCGTGACCTCACCGACCGGCTGGAGGAGAAGTGCCGCGACACTGGCAGCCCGAGCCTGTCGGTGCTGGCGCCGGTCCACTCGATCCTCGAATCCTATCTCGGCGCCGCCTCGACGGCCCGGCCGGGCGCGCAACACGTGCTCAACGCCGAGTACTTCAAGCGCATCGACGCGATGAACTTCACGCTCCTGCACGACGACGGGCAGGTGGCGGAGGACCTCGACGAGGCGGATGTCGTGCTGGTGGGCGTCAGCCGCACCTCCAAGACCCCGACCTCGATCTATCTCGCGAATCGCGGGCTGAAGACCGCGAACGTGCCGCTCGTGCCGGGGCGTCCGCTGCCGGAGAACCTCGAGAGCGTCCGCAAGGCGCTCGTCGTCGGCCTCGTGGCGTCGCCTGAGCGCATCGTGCAGATCCGCCAGAACCGGCTTCTCTCGCTCCGCGCCGAGGAGGACACGTCCTACGTCGACCGCTCGGCGGTCGCGGAGGAGATCGCGCTGTCGCGGCGTCTGTGCGCGCGGCACAACTGGCCGATGATCGACGTGACGCGCCGCTCGATCGAGGAGACCGCGGCCGCGATCGTGGACCTCTACGGCGTCCACCGCATGAAGTTCATCGCCGTCTAGGATGGGCGGGACCTCGCTCTGGCGCGGATCGCGGCCGCTGCTCCTCGCCTCGACGAGCCGGACCCGGCTCGCGCTGCTCGTCGCGGCCGGCATCCCGGTCGACACGGAGGCGCCGGGGCTCGACGAGCGGGCCGCCCAGGCCGGGC
>CAHJXE010000104.1 GCA_903644085.1 Hyphomicrobiales bacterium | reverse complement strand
GCCGCGCTCACGGTCACCAGGGCTTCGCGTCGGTTCATGGACATGGCATTGTCTCTACGTTCGCCGCATCCTCGCCGCATCGCAGCAAGTGCGCAATGGAGATGCGACGGATTGGCCGCGGAACAGGCCACGCCGGCTTCGGTTGCACCTGCGGCTAGACCGGAGAACGCGCCTTGGACGACCGCTACGACGTCATCATCGTGGGATCGGGACCCGGCGGCGGCACCATGGCGTGGTCGCTCGCGCGCACCGGCAAGCGCGTCCTGGTCATCGAGCGTGGCGACTACCTGCCGCGCGAGCGCGAGAACTGGGACACGAACGAGGTTTTCCGCAAGGCGCGCTACCAGGCCGACGAGACCTGGGTTTCGTCCTCGGGCGATACCTTCAAGCCGGGCCTTCACTATTTCGTGGGCGGCAACTCCAAGGTCTATGGCGGCGTGCTGCTGCGCCTGCGGGAGCACGATTTCGACGACGTGCGCCATGTCGACGGCGTCTCGCCCGAATGGCCCGTGAAGTACGACACGTTCGAGCCGTACTACCAGGCGGCCGAGGAGCTGTTCCAGGTGCACGGTCACCGGGGCGAGGACCCGACGGAGCCGCGCTGGACGAAGCCCTACCCGAAGCCCGCGATCAGCCACGAGCCACGCATCCAGCAACTCGCGGACGACCTCGTCCGCACGGGCCATGCGCCGTTCCACCTGCCGATGGGTGCGCTGATGGAGGAGGACGGCCGCGGCGGCACGCTGCCCCACTCGCCGCTGCTGCGCTGCGACCCGTTCGACGGCTATCCAAGCCTGACGAACGGCAAGTCGGACGCGCAGGTCATCTGCATCGACCCGACGCTCGCGGCGCACCCGAACGTCACGCTTCTGCGCAACGCATACGCGGAGCGGCTCGTGACGGCGGAGGGTGGCGGTGCGGTCACCGGCGTCGAAGTCATGATCGAGGGCCGGATGGAGACGCTCAGCGCGGACATCGTGGTGGTCGCCTGTGGGGCCCTGTCCTCGGCGCTGCTCTTCCTGCGCTCCGTCTCGGATGCGCACCCGGAGGGGCTCGCGAACGGGTCGGGTCAGGTCGGGCGCAACTACATGCGCCACAACAACGCGACCGTGCTCGCGATCTCGAAGACCCCGAACCATACGCAGTTTCAGAAGACGCTGGGGCTCAACGACTTCTATTACGGCCACGACCTCTCGCCGCTGAACGAGTGGGAGTACCCACTCGGCCACATCCAGATGGTCGGCAAGTCGGACGGCATGCAGATCGAGGCGGAGGGCCTGCCGCCCTTCCTGCAATGGCTGCCGACCCGGCCGTTCTCCTGGATCGCGGAGCACTCGATCGATTTCTGGCTGACCTCGGAGGATTTGCCGCGGGCGGAGAACCGGATCTTCTACCAGGACGGCCAGGTCCATCTCGACCTCCACGAGACCAACATGGAGGCCCATCGGCGTCTGCGCGAGAAGCTGCGCTCCATGTGCGACAGCCTCCACATCAACCCGCACCTCCTGAACCGCTCGCTCTATCTCGGCAAGAACACGCCGATCGGCGGCACAGCGCATCAGGCCGGCACGATGCGCTTCGGGGAGGATCCGGCGAGCGCCGTGCTCGATCTCGAGTGCAAGGCCCACGGCATCGATAACCTCTACGTCACGGATGCGAGCTTCTTCCCGTCGATCGGCGCCGTGAACCCGACGCTCACCATCGTGGCGAACGCGATGCGGGTCGCGGACGTCGTGGCGGCGCGACTCTCGTAGGAACCGACCATGAGCGACACGCCCGCGATGCCGTACTGGCACGTCTACGTGGATGCGGACGGGGTGAGCCGGCAGGCGCGCTTCGAGCTCACGCGGTTCGAGCTGAAGGGCATCAACCCGCAGGTCGCGCCGCAATGGAACGACCGGATGGAGCCCTCGCAGGCGGGCGTCACCTTCACGGTCCTGCCGGTCGGGTGGGTCGGCGAGTGGCACGAGAACCCGAAGCCGCAATGGATCGCGATCCTCACCGGACGCTGGTTCGTCGAGACGATGGACGGCACGCGGGTCGAGATGGGGCCGGGCGAGCTCATGATGGGCGAGGACCAGGGCACGAGGGGCCGCAAGGGGCACCGCTCCGGCACGGTCGGCGAGGAGCCTTGCACCATGATCGTGACGGGCCTCGACATCCCGCCCGCCGTCGATCAGCCGGGGCGCTTCCGCTAACGCGCAGATCGCCGCATTCGCCTGGATCAAGATCGCTTGAGCGTGTGATACGACGGGGGAGCATCGCGCGCGCCGATCGGCTAGGGGCGAGCGGACCCGCCTTTGATCCTGGACCTGAATGACGCTCCGTCTCCGCCGCGCCCTCTTCGCGATGCCGAGTGCGCTCCTCGCCGTGGTCATCGCGTGGCTCGCCATCCTGACCGTCTCACAGGGCGAGCGCACGCTCCTCGACTGGATCCTGTGTGGCCTGTTCGTGACGGTGATGACGTGGGAGAGCCTCGTCATCGTCCAGATCGTCCTCGGCTTCTGGAGCTGGGGGCAGGGGACGTCCGGCCTCTCCGCGCTGGAGCGGCGCGCGCGCGAGTTCGCGCCCGTCTCGACGGGCCTCAGCCGTACGGCCATCGTGATCCCGATCTTCGACGAGGACGTGGAGGCCGTGTTCGCAGGCGTCGCGATCATGCGCCGCTCGCTCGCCCGCCTCGGCGCGAGCGACGACATCGACCTGCACGTCCTCAGCGACACCGTCGATCCCGCGACCGCGGAGGCCGAGCGGCGGGCCGCCGCCGCCATGCAGGCCGTCGCGTGCGGCCCCAAGGTCGTCTACCGCCGCCGGCTCGACAATGCCGGACGCAAGGCCGGCAACATCGCGGAGTTCCTGGAAAGGACGCGCGGCGTCTACGACTTCATGCTCGTGCTGGACGCCGACAGCCTGATGTCCGGCACCGCCATGCGCAAGCTCATCCGGCTCATGGAGGAGAACGAGCGCGTCGCGCTGATCCAGACGATCAGCTACGCGGCGAACCGCATGACGCTGTTCGCCCGCGTGCAGCAGTTCGCGGTCCGGCTCTACGCGCCCTTGTCGCTGAAGGGGCTCGCCTTCTGGCAGGGCGCGGACGGGCTCTATTACGGGCACAACGCGATCATCCGTTGCGCGCCGTTCCTGGAACACGCACGACTGCCGGTTCTCCCCGGACGTCCGCCGCTCGGCGGCGAGATCCTCTGCCACGACGTCGTGGAGGCGGCCTTGCTGCGCCGCGCGGGCTGGGAGGTCAGGGTCGTCCAGGATCTGGAGGACACCTGGGAGGAGATGCCCACGAACGTCGTCGACCTCCTCGGCCGCGAGCGGCGCTGGTGCCAGGGCAACCTACAGCACATCCGCGTCCTGCCCATGATCGGGCTGACCGCCGGGAGCCGGACGCATATCGCGATGGGCATCCTCAGCTATCTCGTGGGTCCGCTCTGGTGGGCCTTCGTGGTCCTGGGCGCCTGCCGGGCGCTCGCCGACGCCGACGGGCTCGACATGGGCGTCCTCGCGTACGGCGCGACCGAGCGCGGCCCGGCCGCGCAGGCCCTGTTCTGGACGTGCCTCGCGACGCTGCTCCTCCCGCGCAGCCTCAACTTCTGCCGCGCGCTCTTCGGCACCGCGGAGCGGAGCGGGTTCGGGGGCGGTCTTCGTCTCGCCGCGAGCGCGGTGCTGGAGCAGGTCTTCTCCATCCTGCTGACGCCGCTGCTCTCGCTCATCACGGCGCGGTTCACCGCGCAGACCTTCCTCGGGACGGTCGTTCCGTGGGACTCGCAGTCGCGGGCCGACCGCGACGTCGGCTGGGCCGAGGCGTTCCGGGTGGCGCGTGGAAGCCTCGCGCTCGGGCTGTTCCTCCTCGCGGCCGCCGTTTGGACCGGTGGATGGTACGCGCTCCTCCAGGTGCCGGTCGTGCTCGGACTTCTCTGCGGCACGCCGCTCGTCGTGTGGTCCAGCCGCAAGAGCGCCGGCGAGGCGGCGTTCCGGCGGGGGTTGTTCCTCACGCCGGACGAGACCCGGCCGGCCGTCGAGATCGGCGAGCTCAGGGCCGACGCACCGATCCTGCCGCGGCTTGAGGCTGCCGAGTAGCCGCGGGTCGCGCCAGGTTGGCGCCGTACGCCACCGACCCGGAACGGGCCGCGACGGCGGCGATTGAACCGGGACGCAGCCGAGGACCCATCAGACATGTTCAGACCAGCGCGTGAGATCGCGAACGCCACGGTGGTGATCACCGGTGCGTCGAGTGGGATCGGCAGGGCCGCGGCTCTCGCGTTCGCGCGTGCCGGCGCGAACGTCGTCCTGGCGGCCAGGCGGGCCGACCTCCTGGACGAGGTCGCGCGCGAGTGTCACGACCTCGGCGGTCGCGCCCTCGTGTGCCCGACCGACGTCACGGATGTGGAGGCCGTGCGTCAGCTCGCGGCAGCCGCGGAGGCTGAGTTCGGCGGCATCGAGGTCTGGATCAACAATGCAGGCGTCGGCGTGTTCGGGCCCTATCAGGACGCCGACATCGCGCTCCACCGCCGCACGATCGAGGTCAATCTGCTCGGCGCGATGCACGGTGCCTGGGCGGTGCTGCCGATCTTCAAGCGGCAGCGCCGCGGCGTGCTCATCAGCACGAACTCGCTCGGCGGCTGGGCGCCGACGCCTTTCGCGGCCGCCTACACGGCGAGCAAGTTCGGGCTGCGCGGCTTCACCGCGAGCCTGCGGCAGGAGCTCGCGGCGCACGAGGACATCCACGTCTGCGCGGTGTTCCCCGCCATGGTGGACACGCCGGGCTTCGTACACGGAGCGAACATGTCCGGCCGCACGCTGGATCCGGGCCCTCTGCTGTACCGATCGGAAGACGTAGCCGACGCGATGGTGCGCCTGGCCCGGCATCCGCGCGGCGAGGTGGCGGTGGGGTGGCCGGCCCGCGCCGGACAGATCGCCTACAACCTTTCGCCGCGTACGACCGAGATGGTGGTCGGCGCCGTGATGCGCCGGCTGGTCTCCCGCGCGGGCGCCGCACCATTGCAGGAGGGCGCGATGCTGGTGCCGATCCCGGAGGGCCGGGGCACGAGCGGCGGCTGGCTCGATCGCAAGGGGTTGCCGCCGGCCGGCCGGATCAGCACGGGTCTCGCGATCGGCCTCGGCGCACTGGGCCTCGCGGCCGGACTCGCGATCGCATCGAGGCGGCGAAGGGCGTGATCCATCGTCCGGGTTGATCGGCCGGAAGCGCTCGTGGCATAACCTTCCGCAGGAGGATCAAGACATGCGCGGCATCATATTCGGAGCGGTGCTCTCCTGCGCGGCGCTGCCCGCGGCGGCCCAGAGTACGTTCATTCCGCCGATGTTCGACGGTTCGACCAGCCTGAACCAGCTGAACGGGTCATCGAGCGCAAGCTCGTCCGGCAGTTCCTCGATCGAAGGCAGAAACGGCTGCGCTCCGGGACAGGGCGACCCGGATCATCATGGCTGCAGGCCCTCGGAATGGATCGCCAGGGAGACGCCCGATCCGAACCGTAACGTCATCTATAGTGGGAACTCCCTGTTCGAGACCCCGGCTAGGCGGTAGTGCGTCCGCGGGCGCGGTAACCTTCACGTAACCATCTTCTTGTCCCCGAATGCCGGCCGGTTATGATCACGACATGGCCCGCTGCGGGGGAGTGGATAACCCCGGAGCCTGCAAAGCTCCTGAGCTCTGGTTCAAATCCAGGGGCGGGCCTCCAATCACCTCGTCGGGCCTTCGGGATCCGCAGATTTGCGCTGGCGAGTTCGTGGCGAGCGCGTCCTGGTCGGACGGGCGCGCGTCTCGGACTCGTCGGCCACGGGCAATTCGGGATGAGTGGGACGTCCGGGTCCGTCTACGGCACCGTCACTACGATCTTGCCCTTCGCACGCCGCGCCGCGAGGGTCGCCAGAGCATCGCCCGCGCGCTCCAAGGGAAAACGCTCGACGATCCGAGGATGGATGCGACCCGCCTCGTACAAAGCCGCGAGCTCGCGCAGGGATGAAGCGTGCCGCTCCGGTTCGTGCTCCACGAACGAGCCCCAGAACACCCCCACGATGTCGCAACCCTTGAGCAGCGTGAGGTTGAGCGGGATGCGCGGGATGCCGGCCGGGAAGCCGACGACCAGGAACCGACCCTTCCAGGCGATCGCGCGTAGCGCGGCTTCCGCGTAGTCGCCGCCGACCGGATCGTAGACCACGTCCGCGCCGCTCGGTCCGCAGACGGTCTTGAAAGAAGCCGCGAGCGCCTTGCGTCCGGCATCGTCGAAAGGACCTTCGGGATAGACGATCCCGTCATCCGCGCCCGCCTCCAACGCGAAGTCGATCTTCTCGCGCGAAGATGCCGCCGCCACGACCCGAGCGCCCAACGCCTTGCCGAGTTCGATCGCCGCGAGGCCGACCCCGCCGGCCGCGCCCAGCACGAGCAGGGTCTCGCCAGCGACGAGCCGCGCACGGTCCACCAGCGCGTGGTGAGACGTCGCGTAGGTCAGGAGGAAGGCCGCGCCCTCGTCGAACGGCATGCCCGCCGGCATCGGCGCACAGCGCTCCGCCGCGGCCAGGACCTTCTCGGCCAGCGCGCCCGAACCCGTCGTCGCCATGACGCGGTCGCCGACCTGGAACGCCGTCACGCCGGCCCCGACGGCGTCCACGAGCCCCGACGCCTCCATGCCGGGCGAGAAGGGCCGGGGTGGCTTGAACTGGTAGCGGTCCGCGATGATCAGCGTGTCGGGGTAGTTGATCCCGACGGCCTTGACGGCGATCCGGATCTGGCCGGGCCCGGGACGCGGCTCCGGCACGTCCCCGACGACCAGCGTGTCGGGACCGCCCGGCGCATGGCTCAGAACAGCCCTCATGCAGTCACCATCGGCCGGCCGTGCGGCGGCCCGTTCCGGTCCGCCACCCGGGTCTCAGCTCAGGTGCTTGCTGATGTACTTGTTCATCTCGAACATCGTGACCTTGTCGACGCCGAAGACCTTCTTCAACTTGTCGTCCGCCAGGATCTCGCGACCGTTCTTCGGGTTCTGGAGTTTGTTGCTCTTGATGTATTCCCAGATCTTGGACACGACCTCGGTGCGGGGCAGGGGCTTCTCGCCGACGACTGCGCCGAGTTCCTTGGAGGGCTGCATCGGCTTCATCAGGGCCGGGTTGACCTTCTTCGCCGCCGCCTTCTCGACCGACTTCTTCTCGGCCGCCTTCATGTCCGCCGGGGAGCTCTCCGCCTTGGTCGGCTTCGTCGCCTTCGCCATGCCATGTCCTCCTCTAGGGAACGGAATCGTCCCGCAGGGTCGCGACCCTTGAGCGCGCCCGGGCGCGCCGTCAACGCTCTCGCCCGATTCCCCTGTGAGATTCGGGATTCGCGCGTCACTTCCGCGTGTCTCCCGAGACTTCCGTCGCAGTCCCGGCATGTCGAACCATGATGGGGCGCAATACTGTCACGGAGCGGCCGGTGGCATACGCGTTGCCTCGCCTGTAGGATCGCGATCGGACGCCGGATCGACAGGATCACGAATGCTGACCACCCTACGCGCCCTCGTGGCCACGATGGGCCTTCTGGCCATGACGTCGCTCGCGACGACCGCCGGCGCGGCCGAGATCAAGCCCGCCGTGGTCTTCGACCTCGGGACGAAGTTCGACAAGTCCTTCAACGAGGGCGTGTTCGCCGGGGCGGAGCGGTTCACCCGCGAGACCGGGATCGCGGTCACGGAGTTCGAGCCGACGAACGAGACGCAGTTCGAGCAGGCGCATCGCCGCTTCGCGCAGCGCGGCTTCAGCCCGATCGTGGCTGTCGGCTTCAACCAGGCAAGCGTGGTCGAGAAGATCGCGCGGGAGTTCCCGGGCACGAAGTTCACGCTGATCGACGGCGTCGTGAAGCAGGACCTGCCGAACGTGCAATCCGTGACGTTCCGCGAGCAGGAAGGCTCGTTCCTGGTCGGGCTCCTCGCCGCCATGGCGTCGAAGACCGGGATGATCGGGTTCGTGGGCGGCATGGACATCCCGCTCATCCGCAAGTTCGCCTGCGGCTACGAGCAGGGCGCGAGATATGCCGCCCCGAAGACCGATGTCGTCCAGAACATGACCGGCACGACACCCTCGGCCTGGAACGATCCTGGCCGCGGCGGCGAGCTCGCCCGGGGGCAGTTCGACCGGGGCGTCGACGTGGTGTTCGCGGCCGCGGGCGCGACCGGCCTCGGCGTGCTCCAGGCGGCGAGCGACGCGGGCAAGCTCGCGATCGGGGTCGATTCGAACCAGGACCGCCTGCATCCCGGCACCATGCTGACCTCGATGGTGAAGGGCGTCGACGTCGCGGCCTATGACAGCTTCAAGTTCGCCCGCGACGACAGCTGGACGGCCGGCGCGACGACGCTCGGGCTGAAGGAGAACGGCGTCGACTGGTCGCTCGACGACGACAACCGCGCGCTGATCACGCCCGCGATGAAGGCCAAGGCCGACGAGGCCAAGGCCGCGATCGTGGCCGGCACCATCACCGTGATCGACTACACGGTGACGAAGAGCTGCAAGAGCTGAGCTCGATGCGCTGAACGATCACGTGATGGTGGAGCCGAGCCGGCCGCCGGCCCTCGAACTGACCGGAATCCGCAAGTCCTTCGGCGGTGTGCCGGCGTTGCGGGACGTGACGCTCGGCGTTCGGCCGGCCTCGATCACCGGCATCGTGGGCGAGAACGGAGCCGGCAAGTCGACCCTGATGAACGTCGCCTACGGGCTCGTCCAGCCCGATGCCGGGGAGACCCGCGTCGACGGCGCGCCCGTGCGGATCACCCGCCCGTCCGACGCGCTGGGACACGGCATCGGCATGGTCCACCAGCATTTCATGCTGGTCGAGCCGTTCAGCGTGCTCGAGAACGTGCTCCTCGGCCGCGAGGGCGACGCGTCGCTCCGGCCTCGGCTCGCCTCGGCCCGTGCCAAGCTCGGGCGGCTCGCGGCCGATCACGGGCTGCCGATCGACCCGGACGCGATCGTGGCGGACCTCTCCGTCGGGCAGCGCCAGCGCGTCGAGATCCTGAAGGCGCTCTACCGCGACGCCCGGATCCTGATCCTGGACGAGCCGACCGCCGTGCTCTCGCCGACGGAGACGGAGGCGCTGTTCAGGGTTCTGCGAAGCCTCGCCGAGGGCGGTGCCTCGATCGTCCTCATCACGCACAAACTGCGCGAAGTCGTGACCTTGACGGACGAAGTCGCCGTCATGAGGGCGGGCGAAGTCGTGGCGACGCGTCGAACTCGCGAGACCGACACGGCCGAGCTCGCCGACCTGATGATCGGCCGCCGCCTCCGCGCGCCGCCGCGCCGGTCGAGCGCGCCGGTCGGGCCGGTCCTGCTCACCGCGGAGGGACTCGCGACTGCCCGCGGAGTGGCGCTCCACGGGATCGACCTCGCGCTCCATTCGGGCGAGGTCGTGG
>CAHJXE010000103.1 GCA_903644085.1 Hyphomicrobiales bacterium | reverse complement strand
CGGCGCCGAGGCCGAGGCCGTGACCTTCGACCGCCTCAAGGGCGACGGGTGGGCGAAGCGCCGGGCCGCCGTCTCCGCCCAGATAGACGCGGACGCCCGGATCCTGGTGGAGCGCGCTCATGAGCGCGAGATGGCGACGGCCGAGCCGGTGGCGCCGCCGCGGGCCGCCTACGCCCGCTTCGCCGCCCGCTTCACCTTCCCCGAGACGCCCGACCAGAAGGACGCCATCGCCGCGGTGCTGTCGGACCTCGCCTCCGGCCGGCCGATGGACCGGCTGGTGTGCGGCGACGTGGGGTTCGGCAAGACCGAGGTCGCGCTGCGGGCGGCAGCGGCGGTCGCCCTCGCGGGCCGGCAGGTGGCGCTCGTCGCGCCGACCACCGTCCTCGTGCGTCAGCACTTGCAGACCTTCGAGCGCCGCTTCGCCGATCTCGGGATCGAGATCGGGCATCTGTCCCGTCTCGTGACGCCCGCCGAGGCGCGCGAGGTCCGCGACGGCCTGGCGGACGGGCGCATCCGCATCGTGATCGGGACGCACGCACTCGCGGCGAAAGGCACGGCCTTCAAGGATCTGGGGCTCCTGATCATCGACGAGGAGCAGCATTTCGGGGCGGCCGACAAAGCGAAGCTGCGCGCGCTCGGGGCCGACGCGCACGTGCTGACGCTCACCGCGACCCCGATCCCGCGCACCCTGCAATCGGCGCTCGTCGGCTTGCAGGAGGTGAGCGTGCTGACGACGCCGCCGGCCGAGCGCCAACCCGTGCGCACCTTCGTGCTGCCCTTCGACGACGTGACGGTCCGCACCGCCCTCATCCGTGAGCGCGGCCGACGCGGGCAGAGCTTCGTCGTGTGCCCGCAGGTCGAGGACATCGCCCCGATGGCGGAGCGGCTGCAGCGGCTGGTACCGGAGTTGAAGGTCTTCGTGGCGCACGGGAAGCTTGCCGCGGCCGAGATCGACGACACGATGGTGCGCTTCGCGGACGGCGAGGGCGACGTGCTGCTCGCGACGAACATCATCGAGAGCGGCCTCGACGTGCCGCGCGCGAACACCATCCTGATCTGGCGCCCGGACCGGTTCGGCCTCGGCCAGCTCCACCAGCTCCGCGGACGAGTCGGGCGCGGCCGCGTCCGCGGCTCGGCCTACCTGATGGCCGATCCCGAACACGAGTTGTCGGAAGAGACGGCGAAGCGCCTCGCGACGCTGGAGAACCACGACCGGCTGGGCGCCGGGTTCGCGATCAGCGCCGAAGACCTCGACCAGCGTGGCGGCGGCGACCTGCTGGGCGACACGCAGGCCGGGCACGTCAAGCTGATCGGTGCGGGGCTCTACCGCCGCCTGCTCGAGCGCGCCCTGGTGGCGGCGCGCGGCGAGACGCCGGACGAGGACTGGTCGCCCGAGCTCCATGTCGGGCTCGCCGGCCGGCTCCCCGCCGACTACGTGCCCGAGGACGAGGTGAGGCTGAACCTCTACGCGCGCATCGCCCGGGGCTCCGAGCGAGAGGAGACGCTCATCGACGAGGTCGAGGACCGGTTCGGACCGGTGCCGGACCCTGTGACCGCCCTGATGGCGCTCGCGCGGCTGCGGCGCCTGTGCCGGGCGGCCGGGATCGCCCGGATCGACGCCGGACCGCAGGCGATCGCGCTGACCTTCAAGGATCGCCGCGAGACCGATCCCGCACTCGCGGCCGCCGTGACGGACCGGTCGCGGCACCTCTCCTGGCGCAAGAGCCGGCTCGTCCTCGACCGTGCCATCGCGGATGACGGCGCGCGTCTCGCGGCGATCGAGGATTTGGTCGTCTCGCTCGCCCGCGAGCCGGAGAGCCGGCCCGCTCGACGCGAAAAGGTTGCGGACAAGGTAGCCGCTATCGCCTAGATCCGGGGTCTCCGGCGGATGCCGGGCCCGGACCTGCCACGACATGACGACAAGCCCTCGCCGGATCGCTCCCCTTCTCCTGATCGCCCTGCTCGGCGGCTGCTCGTTCGACGCCTTCACCTACACGGTCGACCGGTACGGGACCGCGAAGGAGAATCTTGTGCATCTCGGCTGCCGCGACGCCTACGCGGTCTACGATCGACCGGACGCGGGCGCGATGCTGGTGGTCACGAACGGCGCGAACGAGGCGCTGTCTCCCTTGTGCGGCGGCTTGGCCGAATTGCCGAAGCCGGAGCGCATGCGCCGGGTGGCACGGCTCTTCCTCGACGAGACGTCGGACAGGCCGGCCTGTCAGATCACCCGCGAGACGGAAGTCACGGCGCTCCACACGGAGTTCAACTATCGCTGCCCGCCGCCGAAGCCGCCGAGGACAGCGAAGCGGTAGCCTCCCCGTCCGCGGCCGGGGCGGGCCCCTCCGTCGGCCCGAGCTTGAAGAACACGTGGCTGACGATCGGCTGGACGGCCTGGATGCGCCGCCTGATGTCGGCCCCCATCGCCTCGATCGTCGCGACGTCGAGATCCGGCCGGACGTCGATCGCGAGCGCGAGGAGCACGTCCGAGGGTCCGAGCTGGATGCTCTGCAGCCCGTGCGTGTGGAGTATCCGGTCCTCGGACACGAGCACCGCCCGCACCGCGTCGAGCACCCGCCGGGACGCGCTCTCGCCGGTGAGCAGGCTGCGCGTTTCGCGTGCCAGCACCATCGCGGCGCCGAGCAGCAGCAATCCGATCGCGATCGACGCGATGCCGTCGGCCTTCGGCATCCCCCCATAGGCGGAGGCCGCGACGCCGAGCGCCGCGAAGGCGAGCCCCAGGAGGGCGGCGGCGTCCTCCAGGATCACCGAGAAGCCGGTCGGGTCCTTGCTGCGGCGGATCGCGCTCCAGACCGGCACGTCGCCGCGCCGCCGGCTGAACTCGCGCCAGGCGAGCCCGAACGACGTGCCCTCGAACAGGACGGACGCGCCGAGCACGACGAAGTTGATCCAGGCTTCCCGGATCGGCTCCGGCTGCGACAGCTTCTGGATGCCCTCGTAGATCGAGTAGCCGCCACCGGCGAGGAAGACCATGAGGGCGACCACGAAGGACCAGAAGTAGAGCTCCATCCCGTGCCCGAAGGGATGGTTGTCGTCCGGCGGCCGAGCCGACCGGCTCATCCCGTAGAGGAGAAGCGACTGGTTGCCGGTGTCGACGAGCGAGTGCACGGCCTCCGTCAGCATGGCGTGGCTGCCGGTCCACCACGAGGCCGCGAACTTCACGACCGCGATCGCGAGGTTGCCCGCGAGCGCCGCGTAGACGACGAATTTGGAGCCGCCCTCCGCCATCGATCAGGTCGAACACGCGGACGCGAGGCGCCCGACGCGAGGGTCGTGAACCGTCAGGGCGTGATCAGCAGCGGTCGCACATGCTGTTCGTGGCGCGGCGCATCCGGTCGCTCCAGCGCTTCTCCCGGGCGATCTCGTCGAGACGCGCCTTGCTGTTCTCGCCGCCCGCCTTGGTGGCGCCGACGTCCGGCCGGCCGGCCGGCGACGTCGACTTGACCGGAGGCGCGGCGAGCGCCGAACCCATCGTGAGGGCCGCGATGAGCCCGCCTAACATGACCTGACGCATGACCGTCCCGAATGCGGGCCGCGTGCCCGATGCGGTGCGCATTAGCACGACGCGTCGCGGTTGACCTCGCCAATCGCATCGGTCAAGCGAGGCATTTGGTCCGATCCCCAACCTCACGATGCATCCCGATTTCCGCCTCCGCCTCGACCGTACGGCACAAGCTACGGAAGATTTGCTCGATCGTCTCCTCTCGCCGGAGCCCTTGGCCGGAGAGATCGCCCGGCCGCCGCGCCTGCTCGACGCGATGCGCTACGCGATGCTCGGCGGCGGCAAGCGGCTGCGCCCGCACCTCACGGTCGAGACGGCCCGGCTGTTCGGGCGCGAGGACGAGGGTGTGATGCGCGCGGCCGTCGCGCTCGAATGCGTGCACGGCTACAGCCTCGTCCACGACGACCTGCCGGCGATGGACGACGACGACCTGCGCCGCGGCAAGCCGACGCTGCACAAGGCCTACGACGACGCGACCGCGATCCTCGCGGGCGACGCGCTCGTGACCTTCGCGTTCGACATCCTGGCGGACGCGGCGACCGACCCCGACCCCGCGACCCGGATCGCCCTGACGCTGACGCTCGCCCGCTCCTCGGGGCTCGGCGGGATGGCGGGCGGGCAGATGCTCGACCTGGAGGCCGAAGGCCGCTTCGCGGCGGACGGGCGTCCGCTCGCGGGCGACGAGGCCGAGACGCTGCGCCTCCAGGCCATGAAGACGGGCGCGCTCCTCGCGGCCTCCGTCGAGATGGGCGCGATCATCGGTCGCGCAGACACCGAGCAGCGCCGTGCGCTCGCCCGGTATGGCCAGGTGCTCGGCCAGGCCTTCCAGATCGCCGACGACCTGCTCGACGCGGAAGGTGACGCCGCGACCGTCGGCAAGGCGACCGGCAAGGACGCCGCCAAGGGTAAATCGACGCTCGTCTCGCTCATGGGCATAGAGGCCGCCCGCACCCGCCTCGCCGGTCTCGTGGAGGAGGCCGCAGCCGCGCTCTCACCGTTCGGTGCGGGTGCGGACACGCTGCGCGAGACGGCTCGTTTTGTTGCAGAAAGGTCCAGTTAGCCGAAGAACGGCGGGCCGCATCACGGAATCAGGTTCTCTTTTAGGCAGAAACGGTGCAGGGCTGTATGTCGACCAGTTCGAAAACCGCGAGTTCCGCGTTGACAGCTTCAACTCCACTGCTCGATTCCATCCCGAAACCCGCAGACCTGCGGAAGCTGACGGAGTCGCAGCTGCGAACCGTAGCGGACGAGCTGCGGGCTGAGATGATCGATGCCGTGTCCGTCACGGGCGGGCATTTCGGGGCCGGCCTCGGCGTCGTCGAGCTGACGGTCGCGCTCCATTACGTCTTCGAGACGCCGCGCGACCGGCTGATCTGGGATGTCGGGCATCAGGCCTATCCGCATAAGATCCTGACGGAGCGACGTAACCGCATCCGTACGCTGCGCCAGCGCGGCGGCCTCTCGGGCTTCACCAAGCGCTCGGAGAGCGAGTACGACCCGTTCGGCGCGGCCCATTCCTCGACCTCGATCTCGGCCGGGCTCGGCATGGCGGTCGCCCGCGACCTGTCGGGCGGCAAGAACAACGTCGTGGCGGTGATCGGCGACGGCGCGATGTCGGCCGGCATGGCCTACGAGGCCATGAACAACGCGGGCGCGCTCGGCTCCCGGCTGATCGTGATCCTCAACGACAACGACATGTCGATCGCGCCTCCGGTCGGCGCGATGTCCGCCTACTTGGCGCGGCTCGTCTCGGGCAAGACCTACCGGTCGCTGCGCGAGATCGGCAAGCAGCTCGCGAACAGGCTGCCGAGCTTCTTCCAGGACAAGGCGCTGAAGGCGGAGGAATACGCCCGCGGGTTCGTCACCGGCGGCACGATGTTCGAGGAGCTCGGCTTCTACTACGTGGGCCCGATCGACGGGCACAACCTCGACCACCTGCTGCCCGTGCTGAAGAACGTGCGTGATTCGGAGACCGGCCCGATCCTGGTCCACGTCGTGACGCAGAAGGGCAAGGGCTACGCCCCGGCCGAGGCCTCCGCCGACAAGTACCACGCGGTCGTGCCCTTCGACGTCATCACGGGCACGCAGGCGAAGGCCAAGGCGAACGCGCCCGGCTACACCAAGGTTTTCGCCGAGAGCCTCGCGAAACAGGCCCGGCTCGACGACAAGATCGTCGCGGTGACGGCCGCGATGCCGTCCGGCACCGGCATCGACCTCTTCGGCAAGGAGTTCCCCGAGCGGACCTTCGACGTCGGGATCGCCGAGCAGCACGCCGTGACCTTCGCGGCGGGCCTCGCGACCGAGGGCTACAAGCCGTTCTGCGCCATCTACTCGACCTTCCTCCAGCGCGGCTACGACCAGGTCGTGCACGACGTCGCGCTCCAGAAGCTGCCCGTGCGGTTCGCGCTCGACCGGGCGGGGCTCGTCGGCGCGGACGGCGCGACTCATGCGGGCGCGTTCGACGTCGCGTTCCTCGGCTGCCTGCCCGACATGGTGGTGATGGCGGCGGCGGACGAGGCGGAACTCGTCCACATGGTGGCGACCGCCGCGGCCTATGACGACGGCCCGATCGCGTTTCGCTTTCCGCGCGGCGAAGGCGTCGGCGTGGAGATGCCGGAGGTCGGCGTGCCGCTCGAGATCGGCCGGGGGCGCATCGTGCGCGAGGGCGACCGGATCGCGATCCTGTCGCTCGGCACCCGTCTCGCCGAGGCGCTGAAGGCGGCCGAGGACCTCGAGGCGCGAGGGCTCTCGACCACGGTCGCGGATGCCCGGTTCGCGAAGCCGCTCGACGAGGCGATGATCCTGCGGCTCGCGCGCGAGCACGAGGTGCTGATCACGATCGAGGAAGGATCGATCGGTGGGTTCGGCTCCTACGTGCTCCAGCTTCTGGCGGAGCGTGGCATGCTGGATCGTGGCCTGAAGGTCCGCTCGATGGTCCTGCCGGACACGTTCATCGACCACGACAAGCCCGAACGCATGTACGCGGAGGCCGGTCTCGACTCGGCCGCGATCGTCGCCAAGGTGTTCGAGATCCTGGGCCGTCACGCCGGCTCGATCAAAGCGCTCGCCTGAGATCCTGCGTGCGATGGCAGAGGGGGGTGCACCCGGAGACCGGGTGCTCGTCACGGGGGCGTCCGGCTTCGTAGGCTCGGCGATCGCGAACGTGTTCCGCGCCGACGGCTACCGGGTGCGGGTGCTCGTCCGGGCCGCGAGCCCGCGCACGAACGTCAACCCAGCCGACGAGGTGGTCGAGGGGGATCTGCGCGATCCGCCCTCGCTCGCGGCGGCCCTGAAGGGCGTGCGCCATCTCGTCCACGCGGCCGCCGATTACCGGCTGTGGTCGCGCGATCCGAACGAACTCGTCGTGACGAACCTGCACGGGACGCGCGCCCTGATGGAGGCCGCGCTTCGGGAGGGGGTCGAGCGGGTCGTCTATACGTCCAGCGTCGCGACCATCCAGCCCGGATCAGACGAGACCCGGCCCCTGACCGAGCAATCCGCGATCGGCACCTACAAGCGCAGCAAGGTCATGGCCGAGCGCATGGTGGAGGGGATGGTCGCCCGGGACGGCTTGCCCGCCGTTATCGTCAACCCCTCGACGCCGATCGGACCGCGCGACGTCAAACCGACCCCGACTGGGCGCGTCATCGTGGAGGCCGCGTCCGGCCGCATGCCCGGTTACGTGGATACGGGGCTCAACCTCGCGCATGTCGACGACGTCGCGGCCGGCCATCTGGCGGCACTGCGGCGGGGGCTGATCGGCGAGAGGTACATCCTGGGCGGCGAGAACGTGCTGCTCTCGCGCATGCTCGCCGACATCGCGGCCCTGGTTGGCCGGCGCGCGCCGAAGATCCGGTTCCCGCGCCAAGTGATCTGGCCGCTCGCAATCGGCGCAGAGGCGGTGGCGCGCGTCACGGGCCGCGAGCCGTTCGTCACCCGTGACGCGCTGCGGATGGCGCGCTATCGCATGTTCTTCGACGATTCGAAGGCGCGGCGCGACCTCGGCTACGTGTCGCGGCCCTATGGCGAGGGGCTCTCCGACGCCGTCGCGTGGTTCCGCCAGGCAGGTTACGTCACATGATGGCCGTCGCTCTCGCGGGCCTGTCGCTCGCGGTCTGGTGCTACCTGATGATCGGGCGCGGCGGGTTCTGGCTCAGCCGTGAACGTCTCTCGGAACTCGCTCCGGACGGCATGCCCGGACCGTCGGTCTGGCCGTCGGTCGTGGCGATCGTCCCGGCCCGCGACGAGGCGGAGTCGGTCGCCGCCTCGATCGGATCGCTTCTGCTCCAGGACTACGGAGGCGCGTTCCGGGTCGTCCTCGTGGACGACGGCAGCCAGGACGGCACGGCGGAGGCCGCACGCCGGCAGGCCGAAGCGCTCGGGCGGGCCGACCGTCTCGACATCGTCCGCGGCAGCGACCTGCCGGCCGGCTGGACGGGCAAGCTCTGGGCGATGAAGCAGGGGCTCGACTGCGCCGAGAGGCAAGTCCCCATTCCCGAACTCGTCCTCTTCTCCGACGCCGACATCAGCTACACGCCGCACCTGCTGGCCAACCTCGTCACCGGAACGGAGCGGAACGGCCTCGTGCTGGCCTCCATCATGGCGAAGCTCAATTGCCAGTCAGCCGCCGAGCGGTGGCTGGTGCCGGCCTTCATCTTCTTCTTCCAGAAGCTGTACCCGTTCGATTGGGTCAGCGATCCGCGACGCAGGACGGCCGCCGCGGCGGGCGGCTGCATGCTGATACGGCGCGAAGCGCTCGTCGCGGCCGGCGGCCTCTCGGCGATCCAGACCGCGTTGATCGACGATTGCGCGATGGGCGCGCTCCTCAAGGCGCGAGGTCCGGTCTGGCTCGGTCTGTCGCAGCGCGTGCAGAGCCTGAGGCCCTACCCGCGCTACCGCGACATCCGGCGCATGATCGTGCGCTCGGCCTATGCCGAACTGCGCTACCGCCCCGACATCCTGGCCGGAACGGCACTCGGCATGGTCGTGACCTACTTCGTGCCGCCGATCGCGGCGCTCACCTTCAACGGTCTCGCGGGCCTGTTCGGGATCGTGTCGCTGGGCCTCATGGTGGCGGCCTACGCGCCGACGCTCAGATCCTACAATCTGCCGTGGTGGCGCGGATTCGGGTTGCCGGTCGTCGCGCTCGTCTACATGGCGTTCACGCTCGAATCGGCCTGGGCGCATGCTCGCGGCAGAGGGGGCCTCTGGAAGGGTCGCTACCAGGCCGCGCCGACCACTCCGACGAGCCGCGCATGAAGCCGGCCATGGAACGGGCCATCAGACCGGCCACGAAACAGGCCGCGATGACCGCGACCGACACCTTGTCGGGCAAGGGCCATCGCGACGAGAACTTCCCGGTCGCCTCCCACCTCATCAGTCCGCGCCATCGCGGCCCGATCCTCGCGTTCTACCGCTTCGTGCGTGCGGCGGACGACGTCGCGGACCACGCGGAGCTCGGCGCCGACGAGAAGCTGTCGATGTTGGACGGCTTGGGCGCGGCCCTGACGGGGGCTGGGCCAACCGACCCCGTCGCCGAGCCGCTGCGACTGGCTTTGTCCGAGCGGGGTCTTGCTCCGCGTCACGCGCTTGACATTCTCGACGCGTTCCGGCTCGACGCCCGCAAGACGCGCTACGCGAACTGGTCCGACCTCATGGACTATTGCGCGCTCTCCGCTATGCCGGTCGGGCGCTTCGTCCTCGACGTTCATGGCGAGGACCGGTCGACCTGGGAGGCCTCGGACGCGCTCTGTGCCGCCCTCCAGGTCGTCAACCACCTCCAGGACTGCGCGCAGGATTACCGCGACCTCGATCGCGTCTACCTCACGGCCGACGCGCTCGCCCGCCATGGCGCCGGCATCTCCGACCTTGCGGCGCCCCGCGCGAGCCCGGCGCTGCTTGCCACGATCCGCGACCTCGCGGGTCAAACGCGCGCCTTGCTCGCGACCTCGTCCGTCTTCCCGCTCATCATCGCGGACCGGCGCCTCGCGCTCGAGGTCGCGGTCATCCAGGGGCTGGCCGAGACGCTCACGGCCAAGCTCGCGACCCGCGACCCGCTCTCGCAGCGCGTCCACGCCTCGAAGCCCGAGGCCGCCGGCATCG
>CAHJXE010000102.1 GCA_903644085.1 Hyphomicrobiales bacterium | reverse complement strand
GCGACTTCGCGGTGCGGCGGCCCAACGCGCTCTCGCTCGACGCCTGGGCGCCGCTCTTCGCTCTGGCCGAGCGCGATGCCGACCAAGTCGCCCCGGGGCTGGCGGCGCGCACGCGGGCCGAGCTCGACCACCTCGCGGCCGCTTGGCCATCCGGCCTGCCGGACGGGGTGATCCACGCCGACCTCTTCACCGACAACGTCTTCTTCATCGGACGCGAGCTATCGGGGCTGATCGACTTCTACTTCGCGTGCAACGACGCCTTCGCGTACGACCTCGCGACCTGCCTGAACGCGTGGTGCTTCGAACAGGACGGCGCGTTCAACGTCACCAAGGGCCGGGCGATGATCGGGGGCTACGAGAGCATCCGCTCGCTTGAACCCGCGGAGGTCGCGGCACTGCCGATTCTCGCACGTGGCTCGGCTCTGCGCTTCATGCTGACCCGCCTCGTCGACTGGCTGAACGTCCCGCCGGGCGCGCTCGTGCGACCCAAGGACCCCCTCGAATACGACCGCAAGATCGCCTTCCATCGGCGCGTGACGAGCGCGGCGGAGTATGGCTGGCAGGCATGAGCCGACGATGAGCGAATGATGAGTGATCGCGTGAAGATCTACACGGACGGCGCGTGTTCGGGGAATCCCGGCCCCGGCGGCTGGGGAGCGCTCCTCATCGTCGGGACGGAGGAGCGTGAGGTCTCGGGCGCCGAGCCCGTGACGACGAACAATCGCATGGAGCTGATGGCCGCGATCTCGGCGCTCGAAGCGCTGAACCGACCCTGCGCGGTCGACCTCTACACGGATTCGCAATACGTGCGGAACGGCATATCGGCGTGGATCACGAACTGGAAGGCGCGGGGCTGGCTGACGGCCGACCGCAAGCCCGTGAAGAACGAGGACCTGTGGCGTCGGCTCGACACCGCGCGCGAACGTCACGAGGTGGTCTGGCACTGGGTGAAAGGTCATGCGGTCGATGCGTTGAACAACCGGGTGGACGGCATGGCGCGCGCTGCCATCGCCACGATGCGCGCGGAACGACGCTCTTGAAACCCAAGGGCCGTTCGGCTCATATGCCGAGGCCAGCTGCGAAACGGCAGATCGCCGGTTCGGCAGGGCGCGGGGCGGTCCCGGTAGCTCAGCAGGATAGAGCACAGGTTTCCTAAACCTGGGGTCAGGGGTTCGATTCCCTTCCGGGACACCATCGCTTCCGTCGAGATCCGCGAATCCATCCCGTGCTGAACCGTCTCCGGCGCTTTCCAATCGTGCGGCGCCTTATGCCCCGCAGGGCGCGCCCGATCGTGTGGGCGGCGCTGTGCAACGGGGGCATCGTGGTCGCGCTAGAGCCCGACTCGGATCCGGGTCCGGTCGGGATCACGCTCTCGGATCCCTCCGGCGCCATCGTCGGTCCGGTCGAGGTGCCGTCTCACCGGATGATGGACGGCAGCCGGATCGCGCAACTGCCGGTCGCACCGGAGCTTTTCGCGAGGCCCCGCCGTTACCGCCTGGATGTCAGGTTCGGCGGCCAAACGGTCTCGGAACGCGTCGAGACGGGGCCGGGTCGCGTCGCGATCCGCTTCGACGGGATCGTCGACAACCACCTGCGAGGATGGGCCTCGGCACTGTCGGAGGAGCGCGGGATCGAGGTCGCGCTCCTGGTCGACGGCCGGACCGGGCCGTCGCGGCGCCTCGACGGCTTCCGACCGGACCTGATGCAGGTCGGCCGCGAGGGCGGCTGGAACGGCTTCTCGCTTCTCCTGCCCCCGGAGGCGCTCGACGGACAGCCGCACGATCTCGCGGTTCGGGTCGGGACGCAGACCGTGTCCTTCCGGCGTTGGACCACGAGG
Source organism: Hyphomicrobiales bacterium (assembly GCA_903644085.1). Taxonomy (GTDB): domain Bacteria; phylum Pseudomonadota; class Alphaproteobacteria; order Rhizobiales; family Beijerinckiaceae; genus Enterovirga. The sequence goes on along the minus strand of CAHJXE010000102.1, from coordinate 7,973 downwards.
CCGACCTTCCATATCGACCATGTCGGGCCGGAGCGTCTCACGGGCTGGTTCATCGACCAGGCGTCGATCGATGGTCCTGTGACGATCCGGCTGACCCGGGAGGGCCGGACCGTCGCGGTCCTGTCGACGAGTTTCCGGTCGGATCTCAGGGAGATGTTCAGACGCGATCATGCGGCCTTCGCCTTTACCGGGACGGCCCTGCGCGACGGCATGGAGGTCGCGATCGGGCCGGACGGCGCGGAGAGGCTGCTCGGTCGCATCAGGGTCGACGGTCTCGCCCGCCGAGTCGAGGCCTCGCGCGCCGAGGCCCGCGCGCTGCTCCTCGGCGAGGATCGCTGCGCCACGCTGCCGACGCGTCGACGCCTGCGCGACGACCTGATGACCGTACGGGCCGACCCGCCCGGCCGCTTCACGTTCGAGCCCGCGGACGTGGGCACACCTTCGTTCAGCGCGCCCGCCGAGGATGCCGCCCGGATCGTACCGGACCCGCACGGACGGACACCCCCGTCGGACCCACCGGCCTGCTGCGCGATCGTGCCCGTCTACAAGGGGCTGGCGGATACGCGGCTCTGCCTCGATTCTCTGATCCCGCAGCTCGGCCCGAGCCTGCGCGCGGTTGTCATCGACGACGCCTCGCCCGAGCCCGAGCTCAGCGCCTACCTGAACGATCTCGCGAGCCGGGGCATGCCGGGCCTCGCGGTCCTGGCGAACCCGACCAATCTCGGCTTCATCGGCACGGTGAACCGCGCCTTCGCGCTGCTCGAACCCGGCGAGGACGCGATCCTCGTCAACGCGGATACGATCCTGCCGCCGGACGCGATCACGCGGCTCGCGCGCGCATGCCACGCGCGTCCCGGCGTCGCGTCAGTGACCCCGATGTCGAACAACGCGACGATCCTCAGCTTCCCGGACCCGTCGCGCCCGAACCCGCCGGCTCTCGGGCTCGATACGGCGGCGATCGACGACGCGTTCCGGGCGGTCGCCGCCCCGCCGCTGGAACTCCCGACAGGCATCGGCTTCTGCATGTACCTGAACGGTCGGGCGCTGGCCGAGGCTGGCCCGTTCTCGGTCGAGTGGGGCCGCGGCTACTGCGAGGAGGTCGACTGGTCGCTCACCGCCCGCGACCTCGGCTGGGTCCACATCGTGGCGCGCGACATCTTCGTGATGCACGAGGGCTCCGTGTCGTTCGGCACGGGCGAGCGCAGCGCCATCCTCGACGTGAACCATGCGCGGCTGGAGACGAAGTACCCGGACTACCTGCCGGAGGTCCACGCGATCGTGGCGGCGGACGCCTCAGCGTCGGTGCGCACGCGGGTCCTGGCGCGCCTCCTCGCATCGCGCTTCCGGCGCGTGACCCTCCTCCTCACCCACGGGCTCGGCGGCGGTACGAAGCGCTACGTCGACGACCTGCGCGCGCTCTCACGCCGGCCGGACCACGAGGTGGCCATCGTGAGCCCGGTCGAGATGGAGCCGGGGGGCCGGAGCAAGCTCGCGGAGCGGCTGCGCTTCGCCTTCGACGGCGGCGCGGCGCTCGAGATGGACATGGCGGAGTTCGAGCCGGCGTTGGCGCTCTTCGAAGCCGCGGGGCTCGAGATCAAGCTGCACGTCAACTCGCGTCTCGTCTTCCCGGCGGCGCTGCTCGAGTCGCTCGTCGCGAGCGGCCGCCCCTACATGGTCACGCTGCACGATTTTCAGTGGTACTGCCCGAAGGTCCATCTCGTGGACGAGCGCGTCTTCTATTGCGGCGAGCCGCCGCCCCGCATCTGCCAGCTCTGCGTGCGCCATTACCAGGAGCACGATTTCGGCGACCAGAACGCGCTCGTGCAGGACGACATCGAGAGCTGGATCGCGTTCAACGCGAGGATGTTGCGCAACGCGGCGCGGATCATCGCGCCCTCCCGTGACACGGCGGAGCGCTACGCGCGGCGGCTCGGCCTCACGGGGGTCGAGGTCGTGCCGCATCCCGAGCCCCGCCCCACCTCGACATCCGTGGCGAAGCCGCATGGCAGGACGGGCGCGCTCCGGATCGCGCTCGTCGGCGCGCTCGGCATGCACAAGGGCTTCGACCTCGTGGTGCGCATGGCGGAGGAGGCCGAGCGGGGGCGCATACCGGTCTATGTCCGCATCGTGGGCTTCACGCCGGATGGTGGGATGCTGGAGCACCTGTCGAACGTGGACGTGACCGGCCCCTACGAACCGGCTGACCTTAAGGATCATCTCGACAGCTTCGACCCGGACTTCGTGTTCCTGGCGAGCGTCTGGCCCGAGACCTTCTCCTACGTGCTCTCCGAGGTCTGGGCGGCGGGCTATCCGGTGGCGGCGTTCGATTTCGGCGCACCGGCCGAGCGCATCCGTGCGCAGGGCGGGGGCGTGCTGATCCCGCCGACGCGTGACGCCCGCGAGGTCCTCGACGCTCTCCTGGCGGCTCGCGCCGATCGGCCTGCCGCGCCACGTCCGACACCTGCACTCGCGCCGACCTTCGAGGCGTATTACGGTCTGGATGCCTGACGGATCGAACCATGTCCGATAGCGAAGACACCAAGCTGCGCAGCACACGCTGGTTCGGGCCGGACGACCTCAGGTCCTTCGGCCACCGCTCGCGCATGAACCAGATGGGATATTCGGCCGAGGATTACGCCGGCAAACCCGTTATCGCGATCATCAACACCTGGTCGGATTTCGCCCAGTGCCACGCCCACTTCAAGCAGCGCGTCGAGGACGTGAAGCGCGGGGTGCTGGAGGCGGGCGGCTTCCCGGTCGAGTTGCCCGCGATCTCGCTGTCCGAGAGCACCGTGAAGCCGACCACCATGCTCTACCGCAACTTTCTCGCGATGGAGACGGAGGAGCTGATCCGCTCTCAGCCAGTCGACGGCGTCGTTCTGATGGGGGGTTGCGACAAGACCACGCCGGGACTTCTGCTGGGCGCGACCTCGGCCGGCGTGCCGGCGATCTTCGTGCCGGCGGGCCCCATGCTGCGCGGCAACTGGCACGGCCGGGTGATGGGCTCGGGCTCGGACGCGTGGAAGTTCTGGGACGAGCGGCGCGCGGGCACCATCACGGACAAGGATTGGGGCGAGATGGAAGTCGGCATCGCGCGCTCCTACGGCGTGTGCATGACGATGGGGACGGCCGCCACCATGACGGCGCTCGCGGAGGCGGTCGGCATGAGCCTGCCCGGCGCCTCCTCAATCCCGGCGGCCGATGCGAACCACATCCGCATGGCGGCGGCGTCCGGCCGGCGGGTCGTCGCGATGGTGCGCGAGGAGCTGACCCCTGACCGCATCCAGACCGCGGGCGCGTTCCGCAACGCGATCGTGGTCGCGATGGCGATGGGCTGCTCGACGAATGCCGTCATCCACCTCGTCGCGATGGCGCGCCGCGCCGGCCACGCGATCGGGCTCGACGATTTCGACGCCGCGAGCCGGCGCGTGCCGGTCATCGCCAACATCCGGCCCTCCGGCGACACCTACCTGATGGAGGACTTCTACTACGCGGGTGGGCTGCTCGGCCTCATGACGCGGCTTCGATCGTTCCTCGATCTCGACCAGATCAACGTCTCCGGCCGGAGCTGGGGCGAGAGCCTGGAGGGGGCGGACGTCTATGACGACGACGTCATCCGCACGCTCGACACCGCGATCTACCAGGAGGGCGCGCTCGCCGTGCTGCGCGGCAACCTAGCGCCCGGCGGCTGCGTGATGAAGCCCTCGGCGGCCGCGCCGCATCTCCTCACGCATTCCGGCCCCGCGCTCGTCTTCGACGACTACCCGGCGCTCAAGGCGAATATCGACCGGGACGACCTCGACGTGACGGCGGACCACGTGCTCGTGTTGCGCAACGCCGGGCCGCAAGGGGGCCCGGGCATGCCGGAATGGGGCATGCTGCCGATCCCGAAGAAGCTCGTGCGCCAGGGCGTGCGCGACATGGTGCGGATCTCGGATGCCCGCATGTCGGGCACGAGCTACGGCGCGTGCATCCTGCACGTCTCGCCCGAATCCTATGTCGGCGGCCCGCTCGCGCTCGTGCGCACCGGCGACACGATCACGGTCGACGTGCCCGCACGCACGATCTCTCTCGACGTGCCCGAGGCCGAGCTCGCGCGGCGGAACGCGGAGGCCGTCCCGCCCGCGCCCCGCTACGAGCGCGGCTACGGCTGGATGTTCTCGCGCCACATCGCGCAGGCCGACCAGGGCTGCGACTTCGACTTCCTGCAGAGCGACTTCGGCGCACCGGTCGGCGAACCAGCGATTTTCTAGATCGTCAGATGCTCAACGAGGATCAAGATCCCATGCTCCTCTCCGACGCGACCCGCGCCAAACTGAAGACCGTCTCGACCGCGACGCTCTGCACGGCGCTCTTTAAGCGCGGGCTGCGCAACCAGTTCATCCAGGACGTCAGGCCGCTCGGACACAAGGGCGACACGATGGTTGGGCCGGCCTTCACCTTGCGCTACATCCCGGCGCGCGAGGACCTGAACCCGCTCTCGGCCTTCCAGGACCGGGCGCATCCTCAACGCAAGGCGGTCGAAGAGTGCCCGCCAGGCGCGGTCTTCGTGATCGATAGCCGCAAGGACGCGCGCGCCGCCTCGGCGGGCTCGATCCTGGTCTCCCGGCTGATGGTGCGCGGCGTCGCCGGGATCGTGACGGATGGCGGCTTCCGCGACAGCCCGGAGATCGCGGAACTCGCGATCCCGGCCTATCATCACCGTCCCTCGGCACCCACGAACCTGACCCATCACCAGGCGCTCGACATCGACGTGCCGATCGGATGCGGCGACGTCCCGGTCTGGCCGGGCGACGTGATGGTGGGCGACGCAGAGGGCGTCGTTGCGATCCCGGCGTATCTCGCGGACGAGATCGCGGACGAGGCGGTCGAGATGACGGCATTCGAGGATTTCGTCACCGCGGAGGTGATGGGCGGCCGCTCGATCCTCGGCCTCTACCCGCCGACCGACCCCGAGACACCCGGCCAGTTCGCCGCGTGGCGCCGGGCGCACAGGCGCTGAGCAGAGTGCAGAATAGAATGCGGGAGAACCCTCTCCCCGTTGGGGAGAGGGCAGGGTGAGGGGGTGCGCGCTATCCGGTGAGGTCGTCCCCCCTTGCCCGCCCTCCGCTTCGCTCGGGCAACCTCTCCCCGTCGGGGAGAGGGACACCAAGGCGCGAGTTCGCATGCCTAAACCCGCCCGACACCATCAATGGAAGTCGCGCGACTTCGGCAGGAGCCGCACGTCGCGGGGATGGTGCGAGCCCGGCGGGTAACGGGGATCGACGAGCTCGTCCGCGGGCAGACTGCGCACGTCGTGGCCGGGATCGACGCGCGAGGCGGGCGTCCAGTCCGGGTCGGGGCCGTGCTGGACGAGCCGGCGCAGCTCGACGGAGCGGTCGTAGACCCGCTCCCCCATAACGTGGACGACGTTCTCCGGGCTTTTCTGCACCCGCCCCTCGACGACGAGCAGGCGCGCGCTCATCACAGCCCGGCGGTAGCGCTCGAAGATGCGCGCCCAGAGGAGCACGTTCGTGATCCCGGTCTCGTCCTCCAGCGTGATGAAGATCGCGTTGCCCGTGCCCGGCCGCTGGCGCACCAGCACGATCCCGGCGGCCCGCACCCAGGCGGCGTCGGGCTGGTCGCCGAGATCCGCGCAGGCGACGATCCGCTCGGCCGCGAAGGTGCGGCGCAGGAACGCCATCGGGTGTGCCTTGAGCGACAGGCGCAGGTTGCGGTAATCGAGCGCGACCTGCTCCGAGAGCGGCATGGCGGGGAGCGGCGCATCCGCCTCGTCCCCAAGGTCTCGCGCGTCGGCGGCCGCGAAGAGCGGCAGCGGCGCGTCGTCCGGCAGCCGGCGCACCGCCCAGCCCGCCTCGCGCCGGTCGAGCCCCATCGAGCGCATCGCGTCCGCCTCCGCGAGCCGGGCGATCGCACGATTCGGCAGGAGGGTGCGGGCCGCCAAGTCCTCGATCGTCGCGTAGCCGGACCCGCGCGCCGCGATGATCGTCTTCGCCCACTCGTCGCGGAAGCCGTCGACCTGGCGAAAGCCGAGCCGGAGGGCGAGGGCGTCCCGGTGCGGCTCCAGCGTGTTGTCGAACGCGCTCGCGTTTACGTCGATCGCCCGGACCTCGACGCCGTGCTCGCGCGCGTCCCGCACGATCTGGGCCGGCGCGTAGAACCCCATGGGCTGCGAGTTGAGGAGCGCGCAGGCGAAGACCGCCGGGTGCAGGCATTTGATCCAGGCCGACACGTAGACGAGCTTGGCGAAGGAGGCCGCGTGGCTCTCCGGGAAGCCGTAGGTGCCGAAGCCCTTGATCTGCGCGAAGCAGCGCTCCGCGAAGCCGGCGTCGTAGCCGCGCGCCACCATGCGCCCGACCATCTTCTCCTCGAAGGTCCCGATGGTGCCGACATGCCGGAAGGTCGCCATTGCGCGCCGCAGCTGGTTCGCCTCCTCCGAGGTGAACTTCGCCGCCACCATGGCGAGCTTCATCGCCTGCTCCTGGAAAAGCGGAACGCCGAGCGTGCGGCCGAGGATGTTCTTCAGTTCGTCGGCGGGGCCGTGCTCCAGCGACGGCGAGGGCAGCGTCGCGTCCTCGATCCCCTGCCGACGGCGCATGTAGGGATGCACCATGTTGCCCTGGATGGGGCCGGGCCGCACGATCGCGACCTCGATCGCGAGGTCGTAGAAGTTCCGCGGCTTCATGCGCGGCAGCATGTTGATCTGCGCCCGGCTCTCGACCTGGAACACGCCGATCGAGTCGCCGCGGCAGAGCATGTCGTAGACCTGGGGGCCGTCCGCCTCCGGCAGGTTCGTGAGGTCGCGTTCCTCGCCGCGATGCTGGCGCAGTAGGTCGAAGGCCTTGCGGATGCAGGTCAGCATGCCCAGTGCCAGCACGTCCACCTTCATCAGCTTCAACTCGTCGATGTCGTCCTTGTCCCACTCGATGAAGGTGCGCTCCTTCATGGCGGCGTTGCCGATCGGCACGAGGTCGTCGAGGCGCCCGCGCGCGAGCACGAAGCCGCCGACATGCTGGGAGAGGTGGCGCGGGAAGCCCATGAGCCGGATCGCGAGGTCGACCGCGCGGCGGATGGTCGGGTTCCCCGGATCGAGCCCCGCCTCACGGATCTGGCTGTCCGCGATGTCCCGTCCCCAGCTGCCCCAGACGGTGCCGGCGAGCTTCGCGGTCACGTCCTCCGTCAGGCCGAGCACCTTGCCGACGTCCCGGATGGCGCTGCGCGGACGGTAGGAGATCACGGTCGCGGCGATCCCGGCCCGCTCCCGGCCGTAGCGCGCGTAGATGTGCTGGATCACCTCCTCGCGCCGCTCGTGCTCGAAGTCGACGTCGATGTCGGGCGGCTCACGGCGCTCCGTGGAGAGGAAGCGCGCGAAGAGGAGGTCGTGCTCCGTCGGGTCGACGGCCGTGATGCCGAGCACGAAACACACGGCCGAGTTTGCGGCCGATCCCCGCCCCTGGCAGAGGATGCCCTTGTCCTCGGCGAAGCGCACGATGTCGTGGATCGTCAGGAAGTAGCGCGCGTAGTCGAGGGTTGCGATCAGCGCGAGCTCCTCGTGGAGGACGCGCTCGACCTTATCCGGAATCCCCTCCGGGTAGCGGTAGGAGGCGCGTCGCCACGTCAGATCCTCCAGCCAGCCCTGCGGCGACCAGCCGGGCGGCACGGGCTCGTCCGGGTACTCGTATTTGAGCTGATCGAGCGAGAAGTCGACGCGGCCGAGAAGGTGCTGCGTCTCGCAGATCGCGTCCGGCGCGTCTCGGAAGAGCCGCGCCATCTCGGCCCCGTCCTTGAGGTGGCGCTCCGCATTGGCCTCAAGCCGCCGCCCGGCCTCCTCGATGCGTACGCCTTCGCGGATGCAGGTCAGCACGTCTTGAAGGTCGCGCTGGCCGGGCTCGTCGTAGAGCACGTCGTTCGTGGCGATCAGCGGAAGGCCGGAGGCCGCGGCGACCGCGCGCAACCGGGCGAGCCGGCGCCGG
>CAHJXE010000101.1 GCA_903644085.1 Hyphomicrobiales bacterium | reverse complement strand
ACCGGCGCATCGCGCTGGAGCGGCGGCTCCGCACCCAGGTCGAGGAGATCGTGTCCGGCATCGTGGGTTCGGGCCGCTCGCGCGTCCAGGTCTCGGCCGAACTCGAGATGAGCCGCATCGAGAGCAAATCCGAGAACTACGATCCCGAGAGCAAGGTCGTGCGCTCGACCCAGACCCGCGGCGAGAACGCCACCACCGCCTCGACCGAAGGTCAGGTCAGCGTCGGCAACGAGCTGCCGGGCGCGAAGGACGCCGCGCCCGCGGCACCCCGCGACGCCAGCAACAAGACCGAGGAGGTCGTGAACTATGAGATCTCCCGCACGACCCGCACCGAGGTGCAGGAGGCGGGGCGCGTACGGCGCATCTCGGTCGCGGTCCTGGTCGACGGCATCTACAAGGGCGCGCCCGGCGCCGAGCCGGTCTACCAGGCCCGCGCGAAGGAGGACCTCGACCGGATCGCGGCGCTCGTGCGCAGTGCCGTCGGGTACGACAAGGCGCGCGGCGACCAAGTCGAAGTCGTGAACATGCCCTTCGCGGACGCTCCCTCGACGATCGAGGCCGAGAAGACGTCGCTGTTCGGCTCGCTCCTCAGCCCCACGAAGGAGGACGTGCTGCGCTACATCGAGCTCGGCGTCATCGCGCTCCTCACGCTCGTCGTGCTGATGGTGGTGGTGCGACCGCTCGTGCGGCGCATCCTGACGCCCGAGGCGATCGAGGCGGCGCAGATGCTGGTCGGGGGGCCGAACGCCACGCTGGCGCTGGCCGGCGCCGGAGGAGACCCGGGATCGGAGAGCGCCCACGCGGCCGGGCAGACGATGCTGCCCGACGGCACCCTGGTGACGAACCCGGACCAGGCGTTCCCGGCCATCAACTCGGCCGCGTCCGCGCAGATCACGCGTCTCGGCGACCTCGCCAAGCGCGAGCCGAAGCAGACCGCCGCGGTCCTGCGCGGCTGGATGGCGGAGGGCTGAGATGGGCTCCGCCACCGGGGCGCGCCGGTTCCTGTTCGGCGACGATTTCCGCGATCCCCAGCCACAGACGGCGGTCGCGCCGGTCGATGCCTTCCGAGAGGAGCGCGAGGCCGCCGACCAGGCCGGTTACGCGCGAGGCGTCGAGGCGGGACGCCGCGAGGCCGAGATGCAGACGCAGCGCCGCGTCGCGGAAGCCTTCGAGCGCACGGCCGAGCGTGCCGCGGCCGCGCTAGGGGGGCTCGACGACCGGGCCCGGGAGATCGAGGGGCTGGGCGTCACGTTCTTCCAGGCGCTCGCCGCCAAGCTCGCCGGCCGCGCGCTCGCATCCCAGCCGCTCGCGGCGATCGCGGAGGCGGCCGAGAACGCCTTCCGGCACGTGCGCGGCGTGCCGCATCTCGCGGTCCGTGTCTCGGCCGACCTCGTGGACGCGGTCGACGCGCTCCTGAAGCCGATGGCGCGCGAGCGCGGCTTCGAGGGCCGCATCATCGTGATCGGGGACGACGGGATCGTCCCGGGCGACGCGCGGCTCGAATGGGCGGATGGCGGGGTGGTCCGGGACGCGGCCGCGATCGACGCCGAGATCTCGGCCCTGCTCGCGGCCCACCGCGCCCTGCACTGAACGCGATAGAGCGGACCCGAGGACGATGAACACAGATTCCACCCTGCCGAGCCTCGACGAGGGCGACGCCGCGTTCGGGAGCGCCGGGCAGTTCGGCGACTCGGGCTCCGGCCAGAGCGTCGTCGACCTCGACCAGATCCTCGACATTCCGGTCACGGTCTCGGCCGTCCTCGGCACGTCCCGGATGCCCGTCGGCGACCTCCTCAAGATCGGCCCGGGCTCGATCCTCGAACTCGACCGCAAGGTCGGCGAGGCGATCGACATCCTGGTCAACGACCGGCTCGTCGCGCGCGGCGAGGTGGTGCTCGTAGACGATCGGCTCGGCGTCACCATGACCGAGATCATCCGCTCGGCCGCTCCCTAAACGACAGGTCCCGATCCCATGCGCCTTCTCATCATCGGCCGGTTCTCCGGCGAACTCGTCAGCGCCTCCAAGATCGCGATCAACCGTGGCGCGACCGTCACCCAGGCGGACGGCATAGCCCAGGGTCTCGCGGTCCTGCGCACGCGCGGGGCCGACCTCGTGATGATCGAGGTCAGCCTGTCGGTCCGCGACTTGGTCGAGGCGCTGACGGCGGAGCGCATCCGCACGCCCGTCGTCGCCTGCGGCATGCAGACGGACGCGCGCGCGGCCGTCGCGGCGATCCAGGCGGGCGCCAAGGAGTACATCCCGCTCCCGCCCGACCCCGAGCTGATCGCGGCCGTGATCGAGGCGGTGGCGGCCGACGACCGCTCCTTCGTGTGGCGCGACGCCGCGATGGAGAAGGTGGTGCGCCTCGCCGAGCAGGTCGCCCGCTCCGAGGCGTCCGTCCTCATCACGGGCGAGAGCGGCACCGGCAAGGAGGTCCTGGCGCGCCACGTCCACCAGAAGTCGCTGCGCCGCGACAAGCCGTTCATCTGCGTCAACTGCGCGGCGATCCCGGACAACCTGCTCGAATCCGAGCTGTTCGGCCACGAGAAGGGCGCGTTCACGGGCGCGGTCGCCCGGCGGATCGGCAAGTTCGAGGAGGCCAACGGCGGCACGCTCCTGCTGGACGAGATCTCCGAGATGGATGTCCGGCTCCAGGCGAAGCTGTTGCGCGCGCTCCAGGAGCGCGTGATCGACCGCGTCGGGGGCGCGCAGCCCGTCAAGGTCGACATCCGGGTCCTCGCGACCTCGAACCGGGCGCTCGCGGACGAGGTCCGCAAGGGCACGTTCCGCGAGGACCTGCTGTTTCGGCTGAACGTCGTCCACCTGCGGGTGCCCGCGCTGCGGGAACGGCCCTCCGACATCATCGAGCTCGCGAACTTCTTCGCCAAGCGCTACGCCGACGTGAACGGCATGCCGCAGCGCGCGCTCTCGCTCGACGCGAAGCGCCTCGTCCTCAAGAACGGCTGGCGCGGCAACGTGCGCGAGCTCGAGAACGCGATGCACCGCGCGGTGCTGCTGGCATCCGGCGACCAGATCGACGCGGACGCGATTCGCAGCCCGGAGGGAGACCTCCTGGAGAGCGGGCCCGGACCCGCCTCGCGCGCGGCGGAGACCGCCGAGGCCGTGACCCGCAACCTCGTCGGCCGCACGGTGGCGGCCGTCGAGCAGGACCTCATCCTCGACACGCTCGACCATTGCCTCGGCAACCGCACACACGCGGCGAAGATCCTCGGGATCTCGATCCGTACGCTGCGCAACAAGCTCTCCGAATATATGGGCTCCGGCATCTCGGTCGCGGAGCCGGGCGGGACGAGACCCGTCGCGGCCTGACCTCGAGATCGAGGTCTCTCACCGAGAGGCCTCCAGGCGTCTGGGAGGCGTCGTGCTTGCGCTGAGATCGACCGAAAAAACGCGACGCGCCACTTTCAATCCTCGGATCGGTGGGTATGATCGCGGACGAAGAGGGGGATCGACAGCATGTCTACACTGAGGATTATGTCGATTGCGGCGGCCGGCATCATGTCGCTCGCCGTGCTGGCGCCGGTGAAGGCTCAGGCGCAGTATGGCGGCAGCGTAGCCGGAGGTGTCCTCGGCGGGGTGCTCGGCGGCGTGATCGCGGGCAGCATCGTGGCGAACTCGCGTCCGACCGTCGTGTATCAGCAACGCGTCGTCCGTTACGGATCGCGGCCCCGGACCCGCGTCGCCCGCCAGCGTGCGCCGGCCGCCCACTCCCCGCAGGGCGCATCCGTGATGAATGCGTCCAGTGATCCGTTCGCGAAACCGCAATCGTCGCCGACGACGGCCGTCAACAACAAGCAGTAGGCCGATGTCGGCGGACCGGAGAGCGCCTGCGATGAAAGCGATCGCGAAGGCCCTCGCGGGGATCGTGCTCGCGCTCTGCGCGCCGTTCAGTTCGCCCGTGACGGCATCACCCGCGCCGCTCGAACTGAGCGTCGATCGGACATTCGGCAAGGTTGCCGGATGGTCCATCGGCTACAGCGAGCATCTCGGCGGTTGTCTCGCGGCGGCCTCTTTCGCGGACGAGACGACGATCTGGTTCGGATTGAACGGGACGCGAAAGACGTCCTACCTCGCGCTCACCAACCCGAAATGGAAATCGATCGAAGTTGGCGGAGAGTACGACATCCGGTTGACGACCCGCGGCAGGGGAAAGTGGCGCGGCACGTTCACCGGATTCCAGCACGACGATGCGAGGGGCGTGTTCCAGGCAGGGCTCAAGGAAGGGTTCGTGGCCGACCTGTCCAATGCAGGGGCGGTCGCGGTCGAGTTCGAGGGTCGGCAGATCGCGACGCTCTCGCTCGTCGGATCGACGGATGCGTTCGAGGCGGTGATCGGGTGTCAGCACGACGCCCCCACGATCAAGGCCAAGGTCGAGACGCCGAGCGATGCAGCGCGCCCGCATGAGCTCGAACCGGGGGTGATCTCGACGGGCACCGGTTTCTTCGTGTCGGAGCGTGGCCACGTTCTCACCAATCATCACGTGGTCGAGAAATGTAGCAGTTACGTCGTCAGGCGGCCTGGATATGCTCCGATGGACGCTCGCTTCGTGGCGAGCGACGCGATGAACGATCTCGCCGTGCTCAGCACGGACACCCCTCAGAAGACCCTGCCTCCTCTCTCAGTCCGCGCGCGCATCGGCGAGAGCATCTACGTGTTCGGGTTTCCGCAGAGCAGCGTCTTGGCCTCCACGGGCAATTTCACGATCGGCAACGTGACCGCGACGGCGGGCATGCGCGACGACACCCGGATGATCCAGATTTCCGCCCCGATCCATATGGGAAACAGCGGCGGCCCGGTGCTGGATCAGTTCGGAAACGTCGTGGGCGTGATCAGGTCGAAGGCGACCGCCTTGTCGTCGAACGACATTCCGCAGAACGTCAACTTCGCGATCAAGACGACGATCGCCCTCAACTTCCTCGAAGCGAACGGGATCGAGCCGCCGATCAACGTCCGCACGTCCGATCCCATGGACGGTGCCACCCTGGCCGAGAAGGCGAAGGAGTTCACCGTTCAGGTCGCTTGCCACTGAGAGAGGTAGCGCTCTGACGTGGGTGCGCCGGAGTGGCTCGGACCGCCCAAAGGCTCGACCGTCTGACGATCGCATGCTGGATCGCTCCTCGTCGGCCGGCTTCCAGAATAGCGTCTAGAGCAGAGGACAAGCGGAGCCGTTCGGGAGGACGACCTCGTTGTAGGCGTTGAGCCCATATTTCTGTCCGCCCCGTACCGGCCAGGGCACCACCACGTTGAACTTGAGGAGGTTGTTGAAGCTTCCGAACCGCTGGACGAGGGCACTCGCGAAGATCGGCGCATAATCCATCTTCGTCTCGACGAGCAGGTAGCGCATCCCGGGGAGCTGGAATCCGGCCGGGATCGTGATGTCGTTGGCGAGGCCGAGAGACCGGACGGTCGCTGATGCGTTCGCGACGCTGGAACACACACGCGGCCTCGTTCCGACCGTGAGGTCCACGCCGAGCGCGCTCACGACCACCTTGACCTTCGTGCCGTCGAACGGACGCAGGATCATTCCGGAGCTCGCAAGTATGTCCGTCATCTTCAACGACGATATCGGGGCCGAGGTGTCGCCTTGAGAGGTCATGTCGGCCACGGCCCGCGCGAGTTGGTTGACCTTGCGCCAGTTCTCGTAGGCGTGACCGAGTTCGATCATGCCGAACAGCATCGCGAGCAGGACCGGCAGGATCAGCGAGAACTCGATCGCCGAGACGCCGTCGGCGTTGCGCCAGAGCGCCGCGAGGGAGCCGCGGGAGGAGGGACGATCGCTCATGACGCGCCTCAACAGGACGACGTGTCGTTCGGCTCGGTGCGGAACACGGCGGTGGACTGGATCAGGCGAGCCCCGTCGGAGAAGGTCGGCACGCCGACGTTGAGGAAGCTGAAGAAGACCGGGTACTTGACTGCCGCCGTGACGACGACGATCGAGCCGGGGGCCGCGCACATGTATCTCCCGCCGAAATTGGCCGCCCAGGTTTTGGTCTGAGTATCCAGCGCGACCGGAACGCTCGCGGTCCCGAAAGTCGAACTCGTCGCCACGTCGAGCTTGAGATTGCTGCAGTCGAAGACTTGCACGATCTTGGCGGACGTCGTGCCGCAAAGGATCTCCTTCAGCTTCGCCAGATTAGCTGTGCTGGTCTGCGATTGATTGCTTCCCTGAAAATTCCCCGTGAGAATGGCCCGGGCCGCCCTCTGCAGCGAATCGTCGAGGTTCTGGCCCGTCCAGACGACCAAGCCGGTCTGGATGATCGCCGCGAGCAGGGATATGAACGGGAACGCCACGAGCGAGAACTCGACAGCCGTCGCACCCGTGGCGTTCGCACGGAACGACCGCGCGAGATCGGCGAAAGGACCGGCCCGAAGCGTCATCGAGCGGGCACGGTGCCGCGAAGTACGTGGGTCGAGGCGCTCGGACGCGCCTGCCCCGCGCGGAGGGAGCGCAACGTCCAGGCCGTCGAGCGAGCCCGTGGTCATTCGACGATCCGGAGCTTCTTGTCGGAGACCAACGTCATAACGGGACACGACACGACCAGACGGATGTCATCGTAGTCCCGATCGCCTCCCGGACGATCCTCCCACCCGAAATACATGAACCCGCCTTCCGCGCAGCTCCCGGTCGCCACCGCAGGCGCACGGTTGACGGTCCGGTTCGGGATGATCCCGCCCAATGACTGCGACGTACATTGCGCAGCCGAGGTGCAGAGGATCGTCTCGAGCATGGGGTACGTGTTCGTATCGACCGCCACGCCCGTCCCCATATTGGAGCCCGTCACGTGCATGCTCTGGACGCGCGTTCCAGTGTCGATCGTCGCGTCCGTGTAGTAATTGTAGGTGTCCGAGCCGGTCTCGCTCCATCTCGATGGCGTCGACCTCGCGTTGCGAACGTTGCGAAGCATGTAGCTCGGCGCCTCGTTGCCGGTACAGGTCGGCATCGAGCTCAGATTGTAGACGGTAGGCGGCGTCCCGTTATCCGCGATGGGCGTCAGGCCTCGACGCCCTTTGTCGGCTTGGCTCTGCCGTGTCTTGTCGGACGAATAGCAGTAGAAGTAGATCTTGTTGTAGTCCGCAGCCTCCGGTTCGAGCTGAGAGAGCGTCGGGGGAAGGGTCTGGTAGACCGGCGCCACCCGGTTCACGGTCGCCGCCGCTGCCACGGTGATCTGCCTCGGCATGCCGGGCAGGAGATACACGAGAGCCGTCTTCATTCTCGTCGAGATCGAGACGCGGTAATTCGACCCGTCGATCCATCCATTGGTGATCGTATATCCGCCGGTCGCGCTCTGGTCGCCCAGGCGTGCGACGAGTTGCGCGTTGGCGAGCCGGAGCGCTTCGATCGCGGCCACCGGGGTGTCGGCGTTCGCTCCGAGCAACGCAGTCGAGTCCGCGATGCTCGCCTCGACGTTCCTGATCCGGATGGCGTTGCCGTAATCGATCGCCGCTCCACCGGCGCCGAACAGCACCGGCAGGGTGATGGCGAACGTCACCATGACGTTACCGCGGCCGCAGCGGACAAAGCGGAGAACCTTCGGCACCAACATCTCGCGTCCTGCCAATCCGGTTGTGTCACGCTGTGAGTACGACCGATCGGGTTAAGAGATGCTGCGAGTTTTATCGGAGTTTCCGGTCTATTCTTCGAGGTGATCGGAATTGCTTAAGACATCGCTTATGCGAAACGAAAATTCAGGCACAAGACCGACGTCGCGCCCGGTTCGCTCATCTCCCGGTGAAGTCGGGCCGGCGCTTCGCCGCGAAGGCGGCGCGCCCCTCACGGTAATCCTCGGCTCCGGCCGCCTCCCCGATCAGCCGGTCCGCCGCCGACACGTCGAGCGCGCCGGGCCCCATCGCGAGGCCGTTCAGGATCGTCTTCGCGCCCGCGATCGAGATCGGCGCGTTGTCGGCCATCGTGGCCGCGAGCGCGAGCGCCTCGTCGAGCGCGGACGCCCCGAGACGGTCCAGGACGCCGAGCCGCAGTGCCTCGGCGGCGTCCAGCCGCTCCGCCGCGAACAGGATGCGCTTCGCGGCCGAGAGGCCGACGAGCGCGTGGAGCCGCTGCGTCGCGCGCACGCCGTACACGATCGACAGCCGGGCGGCCGGTATGCCGACGCGGGTCGTGGCGTCCCCGACCCTGAAGTCGCAGGCGAGCGCGAGGTGGCAGGCCCCGCCCAGACAGTAGCCGGGGAGCGCCGCGATCGTCGGGGGCCGGGCGGCCGCGATGGCGTCGGCGCAATCGTCGATCGCCGCCTCGTAGGCGAGGGCCTGCGCGGCGTCGTCGCGCACCGCGCCGAACTCCGCGATATCGGCGCCGGCCGAGAAGTTACCCCCCGCACCCGTCAGGACGATGCCCCGGATGCCGACATCGCCCGACAGGCGGGCGAAGACGGCTCCGATCTCCCGCCACATGGCGAGCGTCACGGCGTTGCGCTGCGCCGGCCGGTCGATCGTCACGGTCGCGATGCGGTCCGCGACCTGGACATCGACGTCGCTCACGGCGCGCCGCCCGCCAGCGGCTCCAGTGCCCGCCGCACGTCGTCCGGCAGCGGCACCGGCCGGTTCGTGGCGCGATCGACGTAGACATGCACGAACTGTCCCTGCGCGGAGGCCGTATCCGCCTCGTTGCGGAACAGGCCGATCTCGTAGCGCACGCTCGACGTCCCGAGACGCGCCACGCGCACGCCCGCCACGACGCGGTCCGGAAAGGCGATCGAGCTGAAATACTGGCAGCGCGACTCGACGACGAGACCCACGACCGGACTCGACGCGATGTCGAGGCAGCCCGCCTCGATCAAGTACTGGTTCACGGCCGTGTCGAAATACGAGTAATAGACGACGTTGTTGACGTGGCCATACGCGTCGTTGTCCATCCAGCGCGTCGTGATCTCGCGGTAGGCCGCGTAGGCGGCGCGATGCTCGGGTACGTCACGCGCGCTCACAGCGCCCGCCGGTAGATCGCGAGCGCGTCCTCGTACGTGACGTCGCGCGGGTTGTTGACGAGGAGCCGCGTCTGCTTCATCGCGTCCTCGGCGAGCCTCGTGAGATCGCCCGCGCCGATCCCGGCCGAGCGGAGCCGCGTGTCGAGCCCGAGGCTCGGTGCGAGGCCCTCGAGATAGGCGACGAGCGCGTCGGTCTTCGCCGGCACGTCGCCAGACGATGCGCGATCCGTCGCATCCGGCACCACGATGTCCGCGATCTCCGCATAGAGCGCCTCGGCGGCGGGCGCGTTGAAGCGCACGACGTGCGGCAGCACCATCGCGTTCGAGAGCCCGTGGGGCACGTGGAACAGCCCACCGATCGGGTAGGCGAGCGCGTGCACGGCCGCGACGGGCGCGTTCGCGAACGCCATCCCGGCGAGCATGGAGCCCATCAGCATGTCGCCGCGCGCCTCCCGGTCCCGGCCGTCACGGCACACGGCGTGGATGTTGCCCGACAGGAGCCGCAACGCCTCTCGGGCGAGCGCGTCCGAGAGCGGGTTCTTGAGCCGACGCGACGTGTAGGCCTCGATCGCGTGCACCATCGCGTCGATGCCGGTCGCGGCCGTCACCGGGACGGGCAGGCCGAGCGTCAGCTCGGAATCGAGCACGGCCCAATCGGGCAGCAGCGGGGCCGAGACGACGCCCTTCTTCTCGCCCGCACCCGTGGTGACGATCGCGATGGGCGTCACCTCCGAGCCCGTCCCGGCGGTCGTCGGCGCGAGGACGAGCGGCAGGCGCGGCCCCTGCGCGACCCCGACGCCGTAGACATCCTCCAGCCGCCCCCGCCCGGATGCCAGCAACGCGACGAGCTTCGCGACGTCGAGCGAGGAGCCGCCGCCGAGACCCAGGACGCCGTC
>CAHJXE010000100.1 GCA_903644085.1 Hyphomicrobiales bacterium | reverse complement strand
ACGGGCGGGCTCTCGGCGGCCTTCGTGGAACCCGCCCTCGCCTACCTGGCGACGCGCGGCGTCGAGACCCGTTTCGGGGCGCGGCTGCGGGCCGTGGACGCCTCGGGCGACACCGTCCGGCGGCTCGCCTTCGGGAACGCCGAGGTCGTGCTCGATCCCGGTGACCAGGTGGTGCTCGCGGTCCCGCCCTGGATCGCCGCCGGGGTGATGCCGGGCGTCTCGGCTCCGGACGACTTCCGCGGCATCCTGAACGCCCATTTCCGCCTCGTCCCGCCGCCCGGAACGCCGCTCGTGCTCGGGCTGGTCGGCGGCCTGTCCGAATGGCTCTTCGCCTATCCGGACCGGCTCTCCGTCACGATCAGCGCGGCCGACCGCCTCTTCGACACGCCCCGCGAGACGTTGGCCGCCGAGATCTGGCGCGAGGTCTCCGCCGTCACGGGCCTCACGGGCCACGCGATGCCGACCTGGCAGATCGTCAAGGAGCGGCGCGCGACCTTCGCGGCGACGCCCGCGCAGGCGACCAAGCGCTCCGGACCGTCCAGCGTTTACGACAATCTGCTTCTGGCGGGCGATTGGACCGCGACCGGGTTGCCGTCCACGATCGAAGGCGCGATACGCTCGGGCGCAAACGCCTCGTCATTGTTGCATCGGCGCAATGGCGAAAAGCCGCGTTGTGTGTCAAAGGCTTGCGCGTGAATTTCGTCGTTCCGATCCGGCCGCGACCGGACAAGATCGCAAGTCTCGCGTCGATCGACGATCGGATCGCGTCGGCCACGCGTGCACTCTTGGCCGAGCAACATGCCGACGGCCATTGGTGCTTCGAGCTCGAAGCCGACGCAACGATCCCGTCCGAGTACATCCTGCTCCGGCATTATCTGGCGGAGCCGATCGATTCGGGGCTTGAGGCGAAGATCGCTCGATATTTGCGGCGTATTCAGGGCGTTCACGGCGGCTGGGCCCTGTTCCACGACGGTCCGCTCGACGTGAGCGGGAGCGTCAAGGCGTATTTCGCGCTCAAGATGATCGGCGACGACGTCGACGCGCCGCACATGGTGCGCGCGCGCGAAGCGATCCTGGAGCGCGGCGGGGCCGCCGAGGCGAATGTCTTCACTCGCATGCAGCTCGCGCTCTACGGCGAGGTGGGGTGGGACGAGGTGCCCACCATGCCGGTCGAACTCATGCTCGTTCCGGCCTGGTTCCCGGTCCACCTCTCCAAGATGTCCTACTGGGCGCGCACGGTGCTGGCGCCTCTCCTCGTCATCCAAGCCTTGAAGCCGCGCGCGCGCAACCCGCGCGGGATCGGCATCGCGGAGCTGTTCATCGCGTCGCGCCCGAAATGGCCCGCGAAGAAGCCGAGCCACGTGAACCGCGTCTGGGCGTCGGTGTTCACGACGCTCGACAAGATCCTGAAGCGGGCGGACCCGTTCTGGCCGACGAAGCTGCGCGCCCGCGCGATGGAGAAGGCGGTCGCCTTCACGACCGAGCGCCTCAACGGCGAGGACGGTCTCGGGGGCATCTACCCGGCGATCGCGAACACCGTGATGATGTTCGACGCCATGGGCTTCGGCGAGGATCACCCGCCCCGCGCGACCGCACGCCGCGCGATCGAGAAGCTCCTCGTGATCGACGGGGACGAGGCCTATTGCCAGCCCTGCGTCTCGCCCGTCTGGGACACCGCGCTCGCGGCGCATGCGCTGATCGAGACCGGGCAACCGGAGGCCGAGCGCGCGGCGGCCGACGCGATGGCCTGGCTGAAGCCGCGCCAGGTGCTCGACGTCGAGGGCGACTGGGCCGAGAAGCGCCCCGGCCTGCGCCCGGGCGGCTGGGCTTTCCAGTACGCCAACGCGCATTATCCCGATACCGACGACACGGCCGTCGTGGTGATGGCGATGGACCGGCTGCGCCCGAAGCTCGCGGCCGACGACCCGTCCTACGACGAGGCCATCGACCGCAGCCGCGAATGGATCGCCGGCATGCAGAGCCATAATGGCGGATGGGGCGCGTTCGACGTCGACAACACGTCGGACTACCTGAACAACATCCCGTTCGCGGATCACGGGGCGCTGCTCGACCCGCCGACGGTCGACGTCTCGGCGCGCTGCGTCGGCATGCTCGCGCAACTCGGCGAGCCGGCCGGTAGCGAGCGCATGACGGCCGCGATCGCCTACCTGATCAAGGACCAGGAGAAGGACGGCAGCTGGTTCGGCCGCTGGGGCGTCAACTACGTCTACGGGACGTGGTCGGCGCTCTGCGCGCTGAACGCCGCCGGGCTCGACCCCGCCTCGACGACGGTGCGGCGTGCCGTCGGCTGGCTCATCGCCGCCCAGAACCCGGACGGGGGCTGGGGCGAGGATTGCGACAGCTACAAGCTCGATTACCGCGGCTACGAGCCGGCCCAGTCGACCGCGTCCCAGACCGCGTGGGCGATCCTCGGCCTCATGGCGTCGGGCGAGGTGGACCACCCGGCCGTCGCGCGCGGGATCGCGTATCTCGTGGCCACGCAGGGCGGCGACGGGCTGTGGCCGCAGGAGGAGTATACCGGCGGTGGCTTCCCGCGCGTGTTCTACCTGCGCTACCACGGCTACCCGGCGTATTTTCCGCTCTGGGCCCTGTCGCGCTACCGCAACCTGAAGCAGTCGAACGATCGCCGGGTCGCCTGGGGGATCTGAGATCCCCGACGCGTCCGTACAGCGAGCGCGCGGGCTGGTCCTCGTCGTCACGGGCCTGAACCGGGAGGCGAAGATCGCCGCGGGACCGGGCCTCCTGGTCGTGGCGGGAGGGGGCGCGACCGGCGCTCTGCGCGGCCGGCTCGATACCATCGATCACCGGACGATCGCGGCCGTCGTCAGCTTCGGCATCGCGGGCGCGCTCGATCCCACGCTGGGTGTGGGCGACGTGGTCGTGCCCGAGAGGGTCCTGGCCGGCGATGCCATTTGGACGTGCTCGCCCGACCTTCGCAAAGCTTGGCTCGCCCAGTTGAGTGCGCGCCGCGACGACATCGTGGGCGTCGACGCGCCCGTGCTCGACGTCGCGGCGAAGGCCGCTTTGCGCACACGAACGGGCGGCGCGGCGGTCGACATGGAATCGCATGTCGCGGCCGCCTACGCGACCCGGCACGGGCGACCATTCGCGGCACTACGGATCATATCGGACCCGGCCGACCACGCGCTCCCGGCGGTCGCCGGACGGGCCATGCGGCCGGACGGGTCGGTGGATGTGCTCGGCGTGCTGGTCGGGCTGGCGCGCGACCCGTCTCAGATCGGGCCGCTGATCGCGACGGCGCGGGATGCCGCCGTCGCGTTCCGCGCCCTACGCCGCGTTCGCGGCCTTCTCGGGCCTGGGCTGGGTCTTCATCTCTGACAGCTTCTGCTGCACGTTGCGCGAGAAGACGTACTCGGCCGGGCGCTGGTTCGCGAGCGGGATGTCCGGCGCCATCGGACCCTCGGTCCGGATGCCGAAGAGCTGCGCCTTCGCGGCCACCCACGGACGCCGGATCGTGTCCTTCACGGACGAGGCCTCGAAACCGGAATGCACCATGCAGTCGGCACATTTCTCATAATTGCCAACGCCGTAGTTGTCCCAGTTCGTGTCCTCCATCAGCTCCTTGAAGGTCTTCGCATAGCCTTCGCCGAGGAGGTAGCAGGGCTTCTGCCAGCCGAAGACCGTCCGGGTCGGGTTACCCCACGGCGTGCAGTGGTACGCCTGGTTGCCGGCCAGGAAGTCGAGAAACATCGTCGACTGGTTGAACGCCCAGCGCTTTCCGCCCTGACCTCTGCGGAAGATGCCGCGGAAGATCTCCTTCGTCTTCTCGCGGTTGAGGAAATGCTTCTGGTCCGGCGCGCGCTCGTAGGCGTAGCCCGGCGACATCGTGATGCCGTCGACGCCCATCGCCATCACGTCGTCGAAGAAGTTCGCGACGCGCTCCGGGTCGGCATCGTTGAAGAAGGTGCAGTTGATCGTGACGCGGAAGCCCTTCGATTTCGCGAGCTTCAGGGCCTCGACGGCCTTGTCGTAGACGCCCGCCTTGCAGACCGACTTGTCGTGGCTCTCCTTGTCTCCGTCGAGATGGATCGACCAGGTGAAATACGGGCTCGGCTTGTACTGGTCGATCTTCTTCTCGAGCAGCAGCGCGTTCGTGCACACGATCGCGAACTTGCGGCGCGCCACGATCCCGTCGACGATCTTCGGCAAGTCCTTGTGGATGAGCGGCTCTCCGCCCGCCATCACGACGACCGGCGCGCCGCACTCGTCGACCGCGCCCAGCGCGTCCTCGACCGAGATGCGCTTGTTCAGGATCTCGTCCGGATAGTCGATCTTGCCGCAACCCGCGCAGGCGAGGTTGCAGCGGAACAGCGGCTCCAGCATGAGCACGAGCGGGTAGCGTTTCTTGCCCATCAGGTGCTGCTTGACGACGTAGCTGCCGACCGAGACGACCTGGCGAAGAGGTATGCCCACGACTAGAGTCCTTCTGACCGCCGCTCAGGCTGCGGGCTGGGGAATGTACTCGACCGTCCGGAGCTCGGACGGCAGGTTGAAGCTCACGTGCTCCTCGGTTCCGGCGAGGAGCTGCACGTCGACCGGACCGATGCGCCGCAGCGCCTCGATCACGGAATCGACGAGAACCTCGGGCGCGGAAGCACCGGCCGTGAGGCCGATCGTCTCGACACCTTCGAGCCAAGCCGCATCGACCTCGCGGCCATCGGCCACGAGATAGCTCGGGATGCCGACCTCCTCGCCGATCTCGCGAAGCCGGTTCGAGTTGGAGGAGTTGCGCGCGCCGACGACGAGAAGCAGATCCACGATGCCGGTCAGGGCACGGACCGCAACCTGCCGGTTCTGGGTCGCGTAGCAGATGTCGCGGGTATCCGGCCCGATCACGTCCGTGAATCGGGCCTGGAGCGCCGCGATGATGCCCTTCGTGTCGTCGACCGAGAGCGTCGTCTGGGTGATGTAGGCGAGAGGCGTATCGAGTGCGAGCGGCAGCGAATCGATGTCCGCGATCGTCTGGACGAGGTGGACGGGGGCGTCGATCTGTCCCAACGTCCCCTCGACCTCGGGGTGCCCCGCATGGCCGACGAGGACGAGCGTGCGGCCCTGGCTGACGTAGCGCCGGCCCTGGTTGTGCACCTTGGTGACGAGCGGGCAGGTCGCGTCGAGAGTCGGCAGGTCGCGGAACTTGGCGTCGTCCTGAACGGCCCGGGAGACGCCGTGAGCGCTGAACACGGTCACGGCACCGGCCGGCACCTCGGACAGTTCCTCCACGAAGACCGCGCCCTTTGCCTTCAGCGTCTCGACGACGTGACGGTTGTGGACGATCTCGTGGCGTACGTAGATCGGCGCACCATACTTGGTCAGCGCCCGCTCGACGATGTCGACGGCGCGCACCACGCCTGCGCAAAAACCGCGCGGTTGCGCGAGTACGACCTTCATGCCCCCACCCGTCTCCTGGCGAGCGCTCCGCGGCGCCGCATGTTCGCGTTTTCGGTCAGGCTAGACACGATCGTAGTATGCCCTTGACGGCGTCGGTCTTCGATACGAACCGATTGCGACCTTTAACAGCAAGGCCGCCCAAGCGATAGCCGATTGTGCACTGCACCGTCACGCCCCACGGCGGTTAAGTGGAAGTTTGCCCAATATATTCGGCCGTGTTGCATCGATCTCACGGCTTCGTCCGGCATGGGACACCGGCACTTTTCAGCGCGTCCTGGCCGCATAGCCGGACGGGGTCGTGCCGGTCGCCCGAAGCGCATCCAGCGTCTCCCGTGCGGTGAGCGCGGCGAGTTCCTCGGCATAACGATAGCCGTCCGCCGCCCCCTCGAAGCCGCCCGCGATCGCCGGATGAGCGTAGATCTCGGTGCGTCCAGGCGGGAGCGCGCGCAGCAGGCCGGCCACCCGCGAGGGCGTCATCGAACCGGACCACGTGAGACCGAAGACCTGGTCCGCGACCACGAGGCCGGCCGCCCTCGCGCGCCGCCGCAGGAGCTTCGCGTAAGGGCCGGCGATGCGCGCCTCGACCCCCCGTCGGACGGGCTCGACCCGGCCCAGGACCTCCGCCGGCTCGACCGGAACGCGCAAAGCCTGCATGCCGTAGTCGCGTCCGATCCCGATCACCAGCGACGCGACTGTCGGGTGCAGGTGGTAGTGCTTGTGCGCGTTGACGTGGTCCAGCGCGAGCCCGGTCGCGCGGAACGCCTCGAACTGCGCCCGGATCTCGGCCGCGACCTGCCGTTTCACCGACGGCCGGAAGAATATGGACGTGCCGTAGCGCGCGAGATCGGTGCGAAGCCGGCCGTCCGGGCCGATCAGGTCGGGGATCTCGTCGCGCGGCAGGACCGCCCTCCCCTCGACGAGCGTGAGGTGCAACCCGACCGCGAGCCCGGGCAGGCGCCGGGCCCGCCCCACCGCCTCCGCGGCCCAGGGCTCCGCCACCATCAGGCTCGCGGCCGACAAGATGCCGTCGCGATGCGCGACCTCGACCGCCTCGTTGACCTCGCGCGAGAGCCCGAAGTCGTCGGCGGTGACGACGAGGGAGTGGTCGCTTAAGCCAGACGCGACGTCACGGTATGCGGTCGACACTACTGGCCGAGCCATCCAGCGCGACGCTCAAGCCGCCAGAGGTACGGGTTCCCGAAAAGCGATGGCGGCAATCAGCGCTCCGGCTGGAGCGCCTTCAATGAATCCGCCTCCGCGCAATTCCTCGAAACTTCGGGGGTTTGGGAAGGGCTGGCCGGTCAGATCCGACCAGTCCTCAGCGGCAAAAGCCAGCACCTCGGACGCCTGCGCGATCGCCTCGTCCAGCGTATCGGCCGCAGCGATCACGCCCGGCAGATCAGGAAACGAAACACCGTAAGAACTCGCAGGCTCCTTATGGATGACCGCCAGATAAAAAGTCATTTGCCATCAAGCTCCAGCCAGCCGGCCTGCCTGTATATGCTGCGGAGCGTTCCGATCGGGATGTCGCGCCGGGGATGGGTCACGATGACGACGAGGCGCCTCCCAGGATGACGGAACTTCCAGTGCGAGCCGCGTGTCGAGATGTGCACGAAGCCGTCGCGTTCGAGTCGAGCGATGACGTCACGACTGGCCGTCACACCGCAACCGCGCGGCGCTCCTTGAGGAAGCGGAAGAACTCGACGCCCTCGCGCAGCCGCCGCTTCATCATGTCCGGTTGGGTGACCATCTCGCCCACGATGGAGGCGATCTTCGGCACCCGGAAATAGAACTTGCGGTAGAAATCCTCGACCGATGAGAAGATCTCGGTATGCGACAGGTCCGGGTAGGTCAGCGGCGCGATCTGGATGCCGTTGTCGTTGATGAGCTCGGCATTCGACGCGTCGAGCCAGCCGTTCTCCAGCGCCTGCTTGTAGAGGAACGTGCCGGGATAGGGCGCGGCCAGCGAGACCTGGATCGTGTGCGGGTTGATCCGGGTCGCGAACTTGATCGTCTCGCGGATCGTCTCCTTCGACTCGCCCGGCAGGCCGAGGATGAAGGTGCCGTGGATGAGGATGCCGAGCTCGTGGCAATCCTTCGTGAACTGCTCCGCGACCTCGACGCGCATGCCCTTCTTGATGTTGACGAGGATCTGCTGATTGCCGCTCTCGTAGCCGACGAGGAGCAGGCGCAGGCCGTTGTCCTTCATGACCTTCAGCGTGTCGCGCGGCACGTTCGCCTTGGCGTTGCACGACCACATGACGCCGAGCTTGCCGAGCTCCTTGGCGATCGCCTCGACGCGCGGCAGGTCGTCCGTGAAGGTGTCGTCGTCGAACATCAGCTCCTTCATCTGTGGGAACGCCTTGAGGACGTACTTCACCTCCTCGATGACGTGCCCGACGGAGCGCGTGCGGTAGCGATGCCCGCCGACCGTCTGCGGCCAGAGGCAGAAGGTGCAGCGGCTCTTGCAGCCCCGTCCCGTGTAGAACGAGATGTAGGGGTGCTTCAGGTAGCCGATGAAGTAGTTCTCCATCACGAGGTCGCGCTTGTAGACCGGCGTCACGAAGGGCAGCGTGTCCATGTCGTGCATGACCGGGCGGTCCTCGTTGTGCACGATGACGCCCGACGCGTTGCGGTAGGACAGGCCCTTGATGTCGGACCAGCTCACCCCGTCAGCCACCTCCTTGATCGTGAAGTCGAACTCGTTCCTCGCCACGAAGTCGACGACGGGCGCGTCCTTCAGGCTCTCGTCGGACTGCACCGCGACCTTGGCGCCGATGAGCCCGACCTTCAGGTTCGGGTTCACGGCCTTCATCGCCTCGATGACCTTGACGTCGCTATCGAAGGACGGCGTCGAGGTGTGGAGCACCGCGAGGTCGAAGTCGCGGACCTGGCCGGTGACGTCGGCGAGCGTCGTCTTGTGGGGCGGCGCGTCGATCAGCTTCGAGTTCTCGACGAGCGCCGCCGGCTGCGCGAGCCAGGTCGGGTACCAGTAGGACTGGATCTCGCGGCGCGCCTGATAGCGCGAGCCCGCGCCGCCGTCGAAGCCGTCGAAGGAAGGTGCCTGGAGGAAGAGCGTGCGCATCGTGGGGTCAGGACCTCGTCTTCGGGATGAGGGCGCCGGAGGGCGCCACGTCGTAACGGTGACCGCGCCAGCTCACGCCGCGGCCGAAGAAGCTCGCGACGAAGACGCCGAACGACAGGATATCACGCAACGGCAATAATCGATAAGCCTTGCGATCTACCCCGAATGCGCGGCGAACGGCAAGGAGCAGGCCTGCCCGCATGAGGAAAGCCGCGAGCGCGAAGCCGATCGCCGCGAGGCTCGGTTCGGCGATGAAGGCGAGGCACGCGAAAGCGAAGGGATGGGCCAGCGCGGAGCCGACATGGCCCATCGGCTCGATCTGTCGGATGGTGCGCTGCCAGCGCAGCTCGTGCCGCACGAGGTCGCCGACCTGTCGGTCCGCGCAGGCATGGCCCACCGTGAAGTTCGGGATCGCGACCTTCAGCCCGAGGGCGCGCACCGCCGCGCCGAGCGCGTGATCGTCCGCGAGGTCGTCCGCGACCCGGCGGAAGCCGCCGATCGCGCGAAGCGTCTCGCGCCGCAGCGCGATCGTCGAGCCGAAGCAGGGCTTCGCCAGCCCGAGACCCAGGCCGACCGCGACACCGGGCAGGAAATGCGTGTCGATCCACGATGCGGCGAGCCGCGACCACAGACCCGATTGCGGCACGCCGTGATATAAAAGCGTCACGAGGCCGACGCCTGGCCGGCCGAGTTCGCCCACGACCCGCGACAGGTAGTCCGGCGCGACGATCATGTCCGAATCGGCCAGGACCACGACGTCGTGCCGGATCCGCGTCTCCATGTTGATCAGGTTCGACACCTTGCGGTTGGCGCCGTGCAGCCGGGCATCGATCACGAGGTCGATCGCGCACGCGGGATGAGACGCCTGCAGCCGCCGCACGACCGCGACCGCGGGGTCCTGCGCGCTCTGCACGCCGAAG
This sequence comes from Hyphomicrobiales bacterium, assembly GCA_903644085.1. Lineage (GTDB taxonomy): Bacteria > Pseudomonadota > Alphaproteobacteria > Rhizobiales > Beijerinckiaceae > Enterovirga. Next base: position 441 of record CAHJXE010000100.1, on the reverse strand, counting down.
ACGATCTGGACGGCGGCGGGATAGTCCTGGGCCAGGAAGGTCGCGAGATGCGCCTCGAGATGCGCTTCCGCCCCGTGCAGCGGCTTCAGGATCGTGACGGTCCGACGCGTCGGATCAGCGCCCGGTCGCCGCGTCGCGAGACGCGCCACCATGACGATCGCGAGCGCCAGGTAGACGAGGCCGAGCGTCGCGACCGAGAGACACGCAGTCGCGAGCCACTCGGCGAGCGTCACGCGGCCGCCTCGGTGGCGAGTTCGCCCGACGCCACGACCGGCGTGCGGACGAGGAGCCGCCGGCCCTCCAGCCATTGCCACGCGAGGAGTCCCGGCAGGCCGAGCACCAAGTCGGGCACCCGCTTCACGAGCGAGAGCGCGATCGCCGCCCCGGGCGGCACGCCGAACAAGGCGCAGAGCGCGACATAGCCGCCCTCCTGAACGCCGA
>CAHJXE010000099.1 GCA_903644085.1 Hyphomicrobiales bacterium | reverse complement strand
TGGACGTGCCTCGAACGGGACCGCCGCTTCGTGGCGGATCTCGCCGCCAAGGTCTCGCGCGGCGACCTCCCGCTCCACACGGGCGTCCGTGCCGGCACGACAGCCGATATCCGGGCGGAGGAGCGCTTCGACGCGATCCTTTATATCGACGTGCTGGAGCACATCCCGGACGATCGCGGAGAACTCGCGCGAGCCGCCCGCCTCCTCGCGCCCGGCGCCAAGCTCATCGTGCTCTCGCCGGCGCACCAGTGGCTGTTCTCGCCGTTCGACAGGCATGTCGGCCATGAGCGGCGCTATGCCCGCTCGCGTCTGGCCGCGCTGGCGCCGGCCGGATTAACGCCGGTGTCGCTGCGCTACCTCGATTGCGTCGGGCTCGCGGCCTCGCTCGCCAACCGATGCCTGTTGCGGCAGGATCTGCCCGGCTCGTCGCAGATCCGCGTCTGGGATCGTCTGATGGTCCCGATATCCCGCCGGCTCGATCCCCTGCTCGGTTTCCACGCCGGCAAATCGGTCTTGGCCGTATGGTCCAGCTAGCGTCTCGCTCGCCGACCCCAGCCGAGCGCGCACCCGAGACCCGCACCGGCCTTCGCACGGAGATCCTGTGCGGGCTCCTCGCGGCCGCGCTCTCGATCGCCATCGCGGCGATCCCGCTCATCCGATCGCGGGGCTTCTACTTCACCGACGATGACCAGACGTACTTCATGCCGGGCTTCCTGGAGATCGCCCGCTTGCTGAAAGCGGGCGAGCTACCGTTTCTCAGCCCGCGCGTCTTCCAGGGCGGGTCGCTCCTCGCCGAATACCAATACGCGGTCCTGCACCCGGTCTGCCTCCTGCTCTACCTCGCGCTCGACGCGATCCCGCGCATGGACGACGCGGCCTCGCTCTACGCGCTGGTCCATATCGGCATCCTGGCCGGCGGCGTGTTCCATCTCGCCCGCGTCGTCGGCGCGCATCGAACGGCCGCGATCCTGGCGGGCGTCTCCGGCGCGACCAGCATGTGGCTGATCTACTGGGGCGCCACGAACTGGATCCCGGCCCTCGTGAGTGCGGCCTGGATGGCCTGGGCGGTCGCGTTGCTGCTGCGCACGTATGGCAGCCCCGCCGCCATGCCGGCCGCGGCGATCGCGGTCGCGCTGACGATCCTCAGCGGATGGCCGTTCGCCGACATGGCGCTCCTGGCGGGCTCGGGCCTCTGCGTCGCGGCGGCCTTCCTGCGGACGCGCGACCTCCGGCGCTGCGCCCGGCCCGCGATCTCGCTCGCCATAGGTCTCATGCTCGCCATGCCGGCCGTGTTGCCGCTGGCGGCGTTCCTGCAGCACGCGGCCCGCCAGCCGGTCGGACCCGCCAGCCTCCACGTCATGCAGGCGTCGCTGACGACAGTCCTGACGTTCGGTCTACCGATCTTCCCCAACGCGTGGCGGGGCTTCGGCGGCCTCATGATCCATGTCTCGCCCCCGATGCAGTACGTGTCCTGGTGGGTGCCCCTCGCGCTGATCAACGCGGATTGGGCGCGCCTCAAGACCCAAGCGGGATCGGCTGCCGCGCTGGTTCTCGCCGCGACGGGCCTGTTCGCGCTTCTCGCCATGGCGCCGGGCGTGTGGCAGCTCAGGTGGTCGTTCCGCATGCTGCCCTACATGCAGATAGGCCTCGTGATCGTGGCCGCCTGGTCGATCAGTCAACCGGGCCATGTCTGGCGGTGGCGGCGGACGATCGGCATCGTGGCGGCCGGCAGCGCCATCGCGGCCTTCCAGGAGGCGGAACTCCTGTCGGTTCAGGCGACGGTCGCGGTTGATCTGCTGTGCATCACCGCACTCGTGTGCCTGCTTCAGCTCAGGGCACCGAGAACCTGGATCCCGGCCGTTCTGGCAGGGCACGCCTTCATGTTCGCCGTCGTGACGAGCCTCGTTCCGCATAGCGGGATGGTTCCGTTCTGGTCGCCCCCTCCCGAGCGGGGCACCTACGCGGTTCCGCCGCTCGCCGGGGGCGACACGAACCTTCTCCTCTTTGATCGGGCGATATTCTTCGCGGATGACGGCCGGAAGCTTACCGAGGCCGTCTTCCGCGAGTTGAGGCACGGCACGACCTCGATCCTGGGCGGCCCGTCCGTCACCGGCTACTCGCCCATCCGGAGCGCCGGCCTCGCATCGCTCTGCTTCGACTATATCGGGTCGATCTGCCCGGAGGGCGTGGCGCGGCTCTTGGCCGTCGATCCCACGACGGGCGCGAGCTTCATCGATCTTGCCCGCGTGACACGCGTCCAGGCGCAGACGGGCGATCTCGCCCGAAGCTTCGCCGACCTGGCCGGACCCGGCTGGCGATCGCACGAGGACGAGGTCTCGGTCCGGTTCGAGCGGGAGAACGCCGTCCCGCCCGGCCCGGGCAGCGTGTCCCAGATGACAGGCGACCTGCGCGTTCTCGGGGCTGCCGAGAGCGCCAGACGGGCGAGCCTCGATCTCGCACCGTCGACCCAGGGCGGCCGCATCGTGTGGGCGCGCAACTGGTTCCCCGGCTACGTGGCGCGCTGGAACGGGTCGGCCGTGCCGGTCGAGATCGTGAACGGCGTCTTCCCGTCCGTCACGGTCCCGCCGGGTCCCGGCGGCACGCTCGTCCTCACCTATCGGCCAGCCGGCCTGGACGTCGGCCTCGCGCTCGCCGGATTGGCGGCACTCGTCTGGTCCGGTCTGGTTCTCCTGTTACGGCGCGGCGCATCGCGACCCCGATCGTGGTACAGCGATGTGGGAGCCGGGGTGTCCGCCAGCGGTTGAGACACCGGCGCCTCGTGCTCTTCCAAGCCGATGAGACACCCGGGGGAACGATCATGACAGCTGCAACGCGCCGCACCCTCCTGATCGGGGCCGGGGGGCTCGCCCTCGCAGGATCCCGGCTCGCCGCGCAGGTCCAGACCGTCCCCGTACCGCCGCCCGCGCCCGCGGGATCGCCGACCGCCTATCCGTACGCTGTCCCGCCGCTGTCCTACGCCTACGACAGGAACGAGCCGTCGATCGACACGCTCACGATGCAGCTTCATCACGACCGTCACCACGCGGCCTACGTGTCGAACCTGAACGCCGCGCTCAAGGATTACGGCGAGTTGCAGAAGCAGCCGCTCCCGGCGCTGCTCGCCCGCCTCGGCGACGTCCCCGAGGCGATCCGCACGACGGTGCGCAACAACGCCGGCGGGCACGCCAACCACACGATGTACTGGCAGGTCATGGGCGGGCCTGGCGGCGATCCGGCCGGCGGCGTGGGAACCGCGATCACCCGCGATTTCGGCTCCTTCGAGAAGCTCAAGAGCGATTTCAACGCGGCCGCGACCCGCGTCTTCGGCTCGGGTTGGGCCTTCGTCGTCGTCGACCGCGCGGGCAAACTCTCGCTCGTGGCCCGGCCGAACCAGGATTCGCCCCTGATGGACGCCGGCCCGGTCCTGTTCGGCAACGACGTGTGGGAGCACGCCTACTACCTGAAATATCAGAACCGCCGGCCGGACTACCTCGCGGCCTGGTGGGCCACGCTGAATTGGCCACGGATCGAGGAGCGCTACGAGGCGGCGAAAGCCGGTTTCCTGACGCTCTGACGGCAGCTGCGCCGCGAGAGACGACGAGTACGATCACATCGGGATCGACGTGTCGATCCTGCCTGAGGTGCCGCGCGCCAACACGCACCTGACGACGGTCGCGATCGCGGAGCGCATGGCCGACCGGCTGGAAGCCGAGCGGCCACACTGACCCTGACGCTCACCCTGCGGTGGGCATCGGCTCTCAATCCGCGATGGATCGTGAGTGTCGGCCTTGATCCAGACGGGCGTCCGCGCGTCCGTCGCGAACGTCAGCGGGCGCGCGGGAGACGCCGCCCGGCGACGTGTCAGGCCGCTTCGTGCGACACCCCCGTCGACATGGCCGCGATGTCGGCGAGCAGCCCCGGCCCGTGTGGGCGCCATCCCAGACGCTCCTGCGTGAGCGCGCTCGACGCTGACATGTCCTTGCCCACGAAAGCCATGAGCCAAGTGAAATGGGCCGCCGCCTCCTCCGGTGCCAGGGACTTGACCGGCACGCCGACGCTGCGGCCGACGGCCTCGGCGATGTCGCGGAACGGGATCGCGCCTTCGGCGGTCGCATGATAGCGGGCACCCGCCTGTCGGCGCTCCAGCGCGAGCCGGAACAGGCGGGCCGTGTCCGACACATGCGTCGCGGACCACGCGTTCAGGCCTTCGCCGATATAGGCCGAAACACCTGTTCTGCGGGCGAGCGCGATCACCTCGGTCACGAGGCCCTGCTTCACGGTGTCGTGGATCTGGGACAGCCTCACCACCGACACGTTCACGCCGCGCTCGCAGAGCTCGCGTCCCGCCAACTCCGACGCGACGCGCGGGTTCGGATGGTCGGCGTCGAACGCGTTCTCCGTCGCCGGCTCGCCCGGCCTGGCCGAACCCATGGCGGTGCCCGACGTGATGAGGAGGGGCCGGTCGGACCCCTCCAGGGCCGAGCCGAGCGCCTCGATGGCGCGCCTGTCCTTCTGGCAGTTCTCCACGAACCGCGAGAAGTCGTGGTCGAAGGCGGTGTGGATGACGCCGTCACAGCGGGCCGCTCCGCCGCGAAGGCTGTCGAGATCCTCGATATCGCCGCGAAAGGCTTCGGCGCCCGCCGCGGCGAGCGCGGTCGCGCCGGCCTCCGAGCGCGTCAGTCCGAGGACCTGATGTCCGGCCGCGATCAATTCAGGAACGATGTGAGAGCCGATGAAGCCGGTCGAGCCGGTGAGGAAGACGCGCATAGCCAAGTTCTCCGGTGTTGCCTGACCGGTGATGTCGTCCTACCCTCCATCAGGTAAAAGTAGTGACGTCATCGTAGTATAATGGCTAACAGGACCAGCATGCGCGTCGAGCCCGACAATCCGCTGGGAGCTTATCTGAGAGACCGTCGCACCCGCCTCGACCCGGCGGCCTTCGGGTTTCCGGCCAAGCGTCGCCGGACGCCTGGCTTGCGCCGGGAGGAGGTGGCGCAGCGCTCCAACATCAGCCCGACTTGGTACACGTGGCTGGAGCAGGGCCGGGGCGGCGCGCCGTCCGCGGACGTGCTGAACCGCATCGCGGGCGGCCTGATGCTGACCGAGATCGAGCGCGAGCATCTCTTCATGCTGGGCCTGGGTCGCCCGCCCGAAGTCCGCTACAAAGCCACCCAGGGCGTGACGCCGCGCTTGCAACGGCTGCTGGACGCGCTGGAGGTCAGTCCCGCGATCGTCAAGACCGCGACCTGGGACGTGGTGGCGTGGAACCGTGCTGCGGCCCTGGTGCTGACCGATTACGGCAAGCTACCTGCCCAGGAGCGGAACATCCTTCGGCTCGTATTCGGCAATTCCCGCATCAGGGCCGCCCAGGAGGACTGGGAGGACATGGCCCGCTTCCTGGTCGCGGCGTTCAGGGCGGATGCGGCCCGCGCCGGGGCGGTCGCCGAGATCGGCCAACTCGTCGCCGAACTCTGCGCGATCAGCCCCGAATTCGCCGCCCTGTGGCGCGACAACGATGTTCGCGTGCATGGCGAAGGCACGAAGCGCCTGCATCACGCGACTCTCGGGTTGATCGAGCTTGAATATTCCGGCTTCGCGGTCGACGGCCGGCCCGATCTGGGCATGATCGTCTACAACCCGGTCGATCCGTCGATGGCCGAGCGGATCCGGGCGCTCTTGGTGGGATAGGACATCCCGGCAGAACCCGTCGCGATGGTGGCGAAATCGCCGCGTCCGCGGTGCGGACGCGGGAGGTCCTGTCGGGAGCTCTCAGACGACGTCGTGGACGGACGCCCCGAAGGTCACGACATCGCCCTCGATCGAGATCGCGATGGCCATCTCGGCGGCCCGCGCCACGAGGCCCGTGTAGAAGATCTGGATCGCGTGCGCGTCGACCGTGCCGCTCTCGGGCTCGCCCGCCAGGAGTTCCTCCGAGTGAGGCGGGATGCGCGCGTTGATCCCCTTCGAGGTGAGCGTGAACGACGTCTCGCTGTCCTCTCCCGCGACCTCGACATGGATGGCCCCCCCGCGCGGGATCGCGGCGGTCGCCAGCATGACGAGGTTGAGCAGGAGCTTGACGCGGTTCTTGGGCATGAGCGCCCGCGGGGCGGTCCAGGACAGCGTCGTCTTCTCGTCCTGGAACATGCCGCGCGCGACGTTCTCCGCGTCCCCGAGGTCGATCGCCGCCCCGGCGGAGCCCGCCGCCCCGAAGGCGAGCCTGGCGAATTGCAGCCGCGCCGAGGCCTGCTGCGCGCTCTTGCGGATGAGATCCAGCGCGAAGTCGTGCATGGACGCGCTATCGTCCTCCTCCAGCACCTCGAGCCCGTTCACGATGGCGCCGACCGGGGAGATCACGTCGTGGCAGACGCGCGAACACAGCAGTGCCGACAGGTCGAGTGCGTCGAGGGTGACCATGGCCATGTGGTATTCCGGGCGGCAGGGGCGTGCACGACTCGCATCGCCACGAGGCCTCCGATAAACGCCGGAGGACAGGTTGGAAAGCAGGAGCGCTCCCCTCCCTGCGACCCGGGTCTCTCATGACGAACCGCGATCCCGATCCGGATGAGGCCGCGCCGATCCTGGGCCGCATCGCGACCGAGGCGGTGCGGCTGCTCGCGGGCGTCGCGGACCGGGCGGCCGGCGAGGCCGCGAAGGAGGACGGCTCCCCGGCGAGCGACGCAGACCGCGCGTCCGAACGCCTGATCGTCGGGACCCTGCGTCAGACCTGGCCCGACATCCCGGTGGTGGCGGAGGAGAGCGTCGCGGACCGCCGCGGGGCCGCGCTCTTCTTCCTGATCGACCCGCTCGACGGCACGCGGGACTATCTCGCGGGCTCGGACGAGTACTCGGTCAACATCGCGCTGATCTCGGGGTCTCGCCCGATCGCGGCCGCGCTCGCGGCTCCCGGGCGGGTCTGGATCGCGGGACGCGCAACCCGTGTCGCGCGGGTTGCGGCGAACGAGGCCATCCCGCATGCGCCCGACTGGACGCTCGCCCGCGCCCGGCCCGCACCGGCCGACGGAGTCGTGGCGCTGGTCTCGCGCCGTCACGGCGACAACGCCACCGAGGCCTGCCTCGCGACGCTCCCGGTCGCGTCGCGTCGCTCCGCCTCCTCCGCGCTGAAGTTCGGCCTGATCGCGTCCGGGGAGGCCGACCTCTATCTCCGGTTCGGCCCCACGATGGAGTGGGATACGGCGGCGGGCGATCACGTCCTCACGATGGCCGGCGGCCTCGTGGTCGACGCCTCGGGACACCCGCCGCGGTACGGTCGAGCCGGCCGCCATTACCGCAACGGCCCGTTCGCCGCGATGGGGGATGCCTCGCTCGCGCCCCGGATCCGCTTCCCCGCCTAGTTTCGGACGAGCCCTGTCTGCAGCGCGGGCCAGCGCGCCTCGGCGGCCTCCGCCAGGTCGGGATGCGCCTTGAACAGAGCGAGCGTCTCCGGCGTCCTGAACAGGTAGAGCCTGTCCTCGCGCACGAGGAAGATCGTCGGGTCCGCGCGTGCGACCCGACCTTGCGCGATCCCGACCGCGTCGTAGCCGCCGAACCGGGGCAGGAACGCCTCGGGATCGCGCCGGAAGGCCGCGCGGTTCGCCTCGCCGACGAAGCGCCACGCGAACCCGCCCCAGGCGAGTTCGATCGCCGGGTCGCCCGGGCTGGGCTGCGCGTCGAGCCAGAAGCTCAGCGGATCGTACCCCGCCAGCCCGAGGCCCGATCTCCCGTCCGACGCATAGAGCGCCGTGAGGCCGAACGGCGACGGGAGCAGCGCAGTGTCCTCCGCCTTCGGGCCGCCCGGAACCAGCCCGAGGAGCGACGCCGCGGCACCGAGGCAGAGCCGTCGGCTGAATTGAGACATCTTTAACCGTGACACGACACGATCCGCCGAACCTCCCGAGGGTTCTTTCGCCCGTCCTTGTCGGCCACGTCGCCGAACAAGCCGTAAACGCGAGCCGTCAACGGGACAGAGGGACATGAACATGGACCGTCGCGCCTTCATCCGAGACATCGCGGGAGGCCTCGCACTCGCGGCGGCGCCGCTGCCCGCGCTCGCGGCACGCGAGAAACCGCCGATGCCGGGCGAACGCAGCACCTACTCGCGCGGCGAACTCCTCGATTCCGGCCACCGCTTCTTCGGCAACGTGTCGCGCGGTCTCGCGATGACGATGGAGGAGGCCTTCCGCCGCTGGGGCGAGCCGGACGGCTATATCCTCGGTCAGGAGGGCTCCGGCGCCTTCTTCGGGGGGCTCCGCTACGGCGAGGGCCAGCTCTACCGGGCGCGGGGCCGCGGACAGCGCGTGTTCTGGCAAGGGCCGAGCCTCGGCTTCGACGTCGGGGGCGAGGGCGCGCGCAACATGATGCTCGTCTACAATCTTCGCGGCGTGCCTGATCTCTACAAGAGATTTCTCGAGGTCGACGGCTCCGCCTATTTCATCGCGGGGTTCGGGCTGACGGCCGCACGGGCCGACGACACGGTGATCGTGCCGATCCGCTCGGGCGTCGGGCTGAGGCTGGGGGTCAGCCTCGGTTACCTGAAGTTCACGGAGGCACCGACCTGGAACCCCTTCTGATCGCCGACGTGTCCTGGGCCCTCCTGACCGTCATCGTCGCCCTCGTGGCGTTCGGGGCCGGGTTGCTCGTCGGACGCATGGGCCGGCGCGGACCGTCGGGCGCCGCCATCGCGGCCGAGAACGCCGACCTGCGCCGCCGGATGGACGAACTCGCCGACGCGATGCTCGCGACGGACAAGGGCGCCTGATCCGGTCCGTGCCCGTGACGTGCGTCGTTGCGGCCGAGAGCGGGCCGGGATAAGCGCCGCTCCTGAACAGGACAGGAGTTTGGTCATGGATCTCGGATTGCGCGGCAAGCGGGCGCTCGTGCTCGCGTCGAGCCGCGGCATCGGACGCGGCATCGCGGAGGCGCTGGCGGCCGAGGGCGCGGGCGTGGTGCTCACCGCCCGCAGCGAGGACAAGTTGAAGGCGGCGACCGACGCCATCAACGCGCGCGGCGCCGGGCACGCCGCCTACGTGACGGCCGACCTCAAGACCGAGGCGGCCGACATCCACGCGCGTGCCGTGAAGCTGCTGGGTGGCCCGATCGACATCCTGGTGGCGAACACGGGTGGCCCGCCGCCCGGCACGCCGACCTCCGTCAAGCCGGACGCGTGGGTGCCGCAGTTCGAGGCGATGGTGCTGCCGGTCTTCACGCTCGCCGACCTCGTGATCCCGCCGATGCGGGAGGCCGGCTTCGGGCGCATCCTGATCGTCGCGTCCTCGGGAATCGTCCAGCCGATCCCGAACCTCGTGATGTCGAACGCGCTGCGATCCTCGCTGCTCGGCTGGGCGAAGACGCTGGCCGGGGAGGTCGCGTCGTCGGGTATCACCGTCAACATGCTGCTGCCCGGCCGCATCGAGACGGACCGGGTGGCCGAACTCGACGCCGTCGCGGCGAAGCGCGACAACAAATCGATGCACGACGTCCAGACGGCCGCCCGCGCGACCATCCCGGCCGCACGCTACGGCCGGGTCGACGAGTTCGCCGACGTCGCGTGCTTCATAGCGTCCGAGCGCGCGAGCTACGTGACGGGCAGCACCATCCGGATCGACGGCGGGGCGATCCGGTCCGTGTGACGGCGCCTATTTCGGCTGAACGGACTGGTTGCCGCCCGGTTCACCGGGCGGCGTGATGACCGGCATCGAGCCCGCATTCGGGGCTGGCGCACGCGTCGCCATGCCGGAATCGAGGCCGGCCGGCGGCGTGATGACACCGTCGGTGCGGTTCAGCTTCTCGCTGAGATTGGTGGTCGATCCGGTCGAATCCGGCGCGACCTTCTCGGGCACGGTGGTCGAGGGCGTATTCGGCACGGTCTGCGCCGGCGCGGACGACTGGGCCATGACGGCGGACGACAGCGTGCAGGCGAGCGCCGCACCTGCGATCGTCCAAGTGGTGGTAGCCATGAGGCTCTCCTGATGTCTGAGGAGATCTAACCCGGCCCCGGAGGGGCGGTTCCCGCACGGGGCCGGCC
>CAHJXE010000098.1 GCA_903644085.1 Hyphomicrobiales bacterium | reverse complement strand
GTGTCGATGATGTCGCTCCAGTCGTCTGCCGTCCCGGAGGCGAACGGGGTCCGTCCCCCAACGTCATGCCCGGCGTTGTTCACCAGCACGTCGATCTGCCGGAACTCCACGGGCAAGCAGTCGGGCAGCGCGTCGACGGCAGCATCGTCCCTCATGTCCATGGGCCACGCCAAGGCACCCGGCCCGATCGCTTCCGCGACGGCGGCAAGCCGGTCAGCGCGGCGGGCCGTCAGCACCAAACGGCAGCCATACGAAGCGAGCGCCCTCGCGATCGCCTCGCCGATGCCACTGCTGGCACCCGTGATGAGAACCACACATCCTGGTCCGATCCGGCCTGCGATGTTCGGCATCGTATCCTCGCTGCGGCGCGTCCGCCCGGCCGTTATTGCTTGGTGACCAGGCCGCCGCCGATGAAGCCGCCATCGACGGCGAGGACCTGCCCGGTAATGTAGCTCGCCGCGTCCGAGGCGAGAAACAACGCCGCGGACGCGATCTCGTCCGGCTGGCCGTAGCGCCCCATCGGCACGAAACGGCCCCAGGCGTCCCGGATCGCCTGGTCATGCACGACCGCCACCAGCGGCGTCTCGATCGGTCCGGGCGAGATCACGTTCACCCGGATGCCCTTGGATGCCAGTTCGACAGCCATGACTTGGCTCAGTACGACAACGCCCGCCTTGGAGGCGCCGTAGGCGGCGCGGCCGAGATTGCCGCGCATCCCGGACACACTCGACAGGTTGACGATGCTGCCCGCCCCCGTCTCGCACATCAGCCGGACCGCTTCCTGTCCGATCAGGAAAGTGCCTCTCAGGTTCACCGCGTAGACCCGGTCGAACACGTCGACGGGTGTGTCGAGGAACGAAAGGTCCGCACCGATCCCGGCCGAGTTCACCAGGATATCGAGGCGGCCGTGCCGTTCATGTATGGCCTCAACGAGGTCGACACAGGATTTCTGCTCTGAAACGTCGAGCCAAACCGGCGCGATGGTCTCATCCCCAAGTGTCGTGTTGCGGGCATTTATGTCCGCCGCGATCACTTGAGCACCTTCCGCCGCGAACTTGGCCGCGATGGCGGCTCCGATCCCGGACACGCCACCCGTTACCAACGCGATCTTGCCTACGAGAGAGCCGGTCATGAAGACGCCTTCGACTTTCGACATCCGGTCGGAGCGTCTGACCTGACACGACGTGCGCTCCAAGGCGGACAGACCCAAAATCCGCTAGTGCAACTTAGTTAACTGAGTTAATCATGTTTGGCAAAAAATCAGAGGGGAGACGCATGACAAACATCGCTCGGCGCGGTCTGTTGCTGGCCGCGGGTGCCACGGTCGCTATGCCTGCGATCATCCGGTCGGCCAAGGCGGCGCAATTCAACTACAAGTTCGGCACGACCGTCCCGACGAACCATCCCGTCTATGTTCAAGCCACCCGGATGGCCGGCCGCATCAAAGCGGAGACAGATGGGCGGGTGGACATACAGATCTTTCCGAACAGCCAGTTGGGCGGCGACACGGACATGCTGAGCCAGCTCCGTGGAGGCGCCCTCGAGATGCAGATGATGCCGGGTCTGATCCTCAGCATCCTCGTCCCGGTCAGCTCGATCGATGGGATCGGCTTCGCGTTTCCTGACTACGATGCCGTCTGGAAGGCGATGGACGGCGAGTTGGGCACCTACGTCCGTCAACAGATCACCAAGGCCGGCGTGATCGTGATGGACCGGATCTGGGACAACGGCTTCCGCCAGATCACCACGAGCAACAAGCCGATCACGAACGTGAACGATTTGCGTAACTTGAAGATCCGGGTTCCCGTCAGTCCTCTCTGGACGTCGATGTTCAAGGCATTCGGGGCGGCACCGACCAGCATCAGCTTCGCTGAAACCTACTCCGCCCTGCAGACTCATATCGTCGACGCGGAGGAGAACCCGCTGGTGGTGATCGAGACGACCAAGATGTACGAAGTGCAAAAGTACTGCTCGATGACGAACCACATGTGGGATGGGTACTGGCTGCTGTTCAATCGCTCGGCGTGGAACGATCTGTCCCCGGATTTGCAGGCGATCGTCGCGAAGCATACGAATCAAGCCGCGGAGGACGAGCGTGCGGACATCGCGAAGATGAACGGCGGCTTGCAAGCCTCTCTCCAAAGCAAGGGCATGGTGTTCAATAAGCCTGACCGGGCGTCCTTCCAGGAAGCTTTGCGGCAAGCCGGCTTCTACAAGCAGTGGAAGGCGACGTACGGCGAGGAAGCATGGGCCCTCCTTGAGAAGGCATCGGGCAAGCTCAGCTAGCACTGCTTCGGCAGATCGATCGGAGCACTATCAACGCGTGGATGAACCACCCCGGGTGTGTCCCGAAAGCTCCAACCCTCGACGGGATGGAGCCACGACGAAGCGAACAGCCTCTCCCGATGAGGCAGATCATGCTCGGCCGCGAGACCGCGCTTATGTCCGAGACGGACGGGGGACGGTTCGTCAGCACCATCGGGGCCGAGTTCGAGACACCGGACGTCGTCTTGCTCGCCATCGAGGCGGGCGGCCGCAGCTTCGGCGTTCCGGTGAGAGGACACGCCGCGGTGAATGCCGATCTCGCCGGGTGTCGACAGGACCCGTAGGCGAAGATGCTTGAAGTCGGCTTGAGCTTAAGCACCCATCATGAGTTTTAGGCAGCAGACATCAGTCGTCTGCCTCCAGGTGACCTCAGGTGTCGCCGCGTCGCTCACCCCGGAATGGCGATCGGCGTCTGGCCGTCCCGAAACGCCATGACGAGAACGTCGACCGGGCGCGACCTCCTCGTTCCGGTTCCCGTCGGACGGCCTGCATGGATCGGAGCATCTCCACGATCTTCTTCGATCAGTATTCGCCCAGGAATGTCGCGGCTCTCCCCGACGCCGAGGCGTCGGAAACAGGGCCGCTGAACACGATTGGGTTGCTTGAGGACGAGATTCCGGTATCGGGCGAAGACCGATCTGCAACCACGGACGAAAAATCCGAAGATTGTCCCAGCAATCGATGTTGACCAGGTTTTCGCGAGAGTGACGTGAGACATGCAGCCAGAGAGGTACAATCCGTTAAAAAGTGCGATGGTAGTAGACGATGATGATTTTTTTAGAATGGCCTTGTCAGGCATTCTCAAACAGAAACATCAGATCGACAATATCATTGAAATGTCGGAGTTTTACGGAGTGCATGAAAGGCTGGAGACAATTCCAGAGCTGAGCGTAGCGTTCTTCGATATTCATATGCCGGGCATGAACGATATCGAGCAACTCCGACATCTTCGATCGACCTTTCCGGGCGTCAAGATTGCAGTCGTGTCCGGTTCGATGACCAAGGCATCGATCATGCAGGCGCTCGAGTGTGGTCTTCATGGCTACGTCTGGAAACTGTCTGGTTCCCAAGAGGTCAGCCGTGCGATCGAAGTCATCCTGGGAGGTGACATCTATGTGCCATCGGTGCTCGCCGACTTACCGATCGACCCGATGGACGCGCCTGTCCCGTCGATCGGTCTCGACGTCCTCACGCGCCGCCAGACCGAAGTTCTTCGCCTGCTGACAAGCGGTGCTTCTAACCGGGAGATCGCAAGCCGGCTCGGGCTCGGCGAGGGCACGATCAAGATCCACGTGTCGGGTCTCCTGCGCGCCCTGAAGGTCGGGCGGCGTTCGGAAGCGGCCGAAGTCGGACGAGCCCTGCTCGGTCGCCGCGCATCTTAAGGGCGCGTTTACCAGTCGATCAACGATCCGGCGGGCCGGTCGGTCCGTACATTTTTGGAAGTCCGCCCTCGGCCTAGTCCGGATTGCGTGCCATCCCGCCGAACGGTCTAGTCCTCCGGACCGGCATGCCGGTCAGGCGACTGCGTTCGCGTGGACGGACCGGAAGAACGAGCCTGATCCCACGCGGATGGCGGTGCTGCCGGGCGTCTCTCGCCCGGCCGGACTAGTCCGGCCGACCCATCGCATTCGATGCATTTTGTTAGGGTGCCGGACCGAGCCTGCATCGCGAGCGAGCCAATCGCTCCTCGACGATCGGGATGCAGATGAAGGTCAAAGGGACACAGGTCATCCCGCTCTGCCTCGGGATGGCGCTCGGGGTGCCGAAATGCGCCGTCGCGGCGGATTGGTACACGGGCGCGGTGGCGAACCCGTCCGCGGACTGGCTCGTCGCCGTCGATTCATCCGTGACCGTGACCTCCACGGGGTCCGCTTTCGCGTCGACCTCGGGAACATTCGCGGTGGACGGCAACCTCGCCCAGAGTGGCGCCCGCGTGCGTGTCGAGGGTCTCGGCGGGCGCTACGAGTACAAGCTGTCCTCCAACCGCGTCACGGTCGTCGGCGAGCAGGCGGAGGGTTCGGTCCTCGCGGGTTACGAGTGGATCGAGGCGAACCGGGCCGTCTCCGCCTATCTCGGGGTCTCCGCGCGTGACAACAGCATCTCCGTTCCGGACCCGACCAACGCGATCGTCGGCACCAAGGTCGGGGTCAAGGTGGCGGTCTCGGGATACGCCGAGCCCACGCGCGACACGATGGTCTTCGGTTACGCGTCGTATTCGTCCGCCTACAACGCGTTCTATGGCCGGGCGAAGTTCGGCTACGACATCGGCGGACGGGTCTTCGTCGGGCCCGAGGTGGCGGCGCTCGGCGACGATGCGTATCGGCAGTGGCGGACCGGCCTGCACGTCACGGGCCTGAAGGCAGGGGTGTTCCAGCTCTCCGCGTCGGGCGGCTATCTGCGTGACGAGCGGCAGGGCTCCGGGGCCTACGTGACGCTCGACGCACGGGCACAGTTCTGATGGCCGCCCCGAACGCTGTTCCCCGCACGATGGCGCGGGCTTCGCGTGCGAGCGTCCGCGGCGCGCGATCCGGCTGGACCGCCCAGACCTTGCGCTGGGCAGGCTGGCTCGCGGGCAGCGCCGCCACGTTCCTGCTGGCGACCCTGCCCGTCAGCACGGGCGGTCAACTCGGGCTCAGTCTCGCGACGATCGCCGCGATGGCGCTCATCTGGGCCTTCGCCAAGGGCAAGCTCGCCCGGACGGCTTTCATCGCGGTCGCGAGCGTCGTGGTGCTCCGCTACATGTACTGGCGGGTCACCTCCACGCTGCCGGACCTGTCAGATCCGGTCTCCTTCGGCCTCGCGGTGCTGCTTCTCGCGGCGGAGCTGTATTGCGCGGTGATGCTGGCGATCAGCCTCGTCATCAACGCGGACCCGATGGAGCGTCCGACGCTGATCGCGGAAGATGGGGCCGATCTCCCGACCGTCGACGTGTTCATCCCGACCTACAACGAGGACGAGACCATCCTGGCGGTCACGGTGGCGGCCGCCCGGGCGATGGACTATCCGGCCGACAAGCTGACGATCTGGCTGCTCGACGACGGCGGGACGGACCAGAAGTGTCAGGATCCCGACATCCGCAAGGCCGCGGATGCGAGGCGCCGCAAGAACGGGCTGAAACGCCTCTGCGCCGAGCTCGGCGCCAACTACTCCACCCGTGCCCGCAACGAGCACGCCAAGGCCGGCAACCTGAACGCCGGCCTCGCAAGGTCAAAGGCCGAGATCGTGGTCGTGTTCGATGCCGACCACGCGCCGTTCCACTCCTTCCTGCGCGAGACGGTCGGGTACTTCGCGGGGGACGATCGGCTCTTCCTCGTCCAGACGCCGCACGTCTTCCTGAACCCGGATCCGATCGAGAAGAACCTGAACACCTTCGCCCATATGCCCTCCGAGAACGAGATGTTCTACGGCGTGACGCAGCGCGGGCTCGACAAGTGGAACGGCTCGTTCTTCTGTGGGTCGGCGGCGCTGTTGCGGCGCGAGGCGCTGACCGAGACGGGCGGCTTCTCCGGCATCACCATCACGGAAGATTGCGAGAGCGCCTTCGAGCTGCACGCGAAGGGCTGGACGAGCGTGTTCGTCGACAAGCCCCTCATCGCGGGTCTGCAACCGGAGACGTTCGCGGATTTCATCGGCCAGCGTTCGCGCTGGTGCCAGGGCATGTTCCAGATCATGCTCCTGAAAAACCCGGCCCTGAAGCCGGGTCTCAAGATGATCCAGCGGCTGGCCTATCTCTCCAGCATGACATTCTGGTTTTTCCCGCTGCCGCGTCTCGCCTTCATGCTGGCGCCGCTGCTGCATATCTTCTTCGACGTCAAGATTTTCGTGGCGAACGTCGACGAGAGCATCGCCTACACCGCGACCTACATGGTGGTGAACGTGATGTTGCAGAACTTCCTTTACGGCCACGTGCGCTGGCCGTGGGTCTCGGAGATCTACGAATACGTGCAGGGCATGTTCCTGTCGAAGGCGATCGTGTCCGTCGTGATGTCGCCGCGCAAGCCGACGTTCAACGTGACCGCCAAGGGCCAGTCTCTCGACCACGACCACCTGTCGCGCCTGGCATGGCCGTTCGTCGCGACGTTCGGGCTCCTGGCCGTCGGAGTCGCGACGGCAGCCTACCGCTACGCCTTCGAGACCGGGGTCACGAACCTGATGCTGGTCGTCGGTCTCTGGGCACTCTTCAACCTCGTGATCGCGGCCGCGGCGCTCGGGGCCGTCGCCGAAAGGCGTCAGCCCGACCGTCATCCCCGTCTCGCGATCGACCGGAGGGGCGCGTTGCGGATCGGCAAAGGGTCCGTGCCGGCGCGGGTCGTCAGCGTCTCCGCTAGCGGTTGCGCGATCGAGATCGCCGCAGCGTCGGCGGTGCTCGTGGAGGTCGGCGACAGCCTGCGCTTCACGCTGGACGTCGGACCTGCACAGCGTCTCGAGATCGGCCTCACGGTGTCGAGGCACGATCAGACGGGCGTCGACTCTGCCGAGCTCGGCTGCACGTTCGACATTTCGAGCTTCTCGGATTACCGGATGATCGCCGCGCTCATGTACGGCGATGCGGGCGCGATTTCGGCGTTCCTTGGCTCGCGGCGTGCCCACAAGAACATCTTCGCGGGTACGATCCAGCTTCTGCGGTGGGCCGCGATCGGGCCGGTGCAGGCGCTGTCGTTTCACCTGAAGGACCGCCGCCGGACCGCTGACCTGCCGACGACGGTCGTGGATCAAGACCACACGGCGCGCGACGCGGCCGACGCTTCGCCCCACGAGGACGTCGCGCCGGTCCACGCAGTCTCACCGCGCATCTCGCGCCACGATGCCGTCGCCGACGTTGTCGAGCTCATGCCGGAGATCGCGCCGGCCGTGGCCACGACGTTGCCGGGTCCCTTCGCGTCCGAGTGGCTCTGGCAGATGGTCGCGCTCGCGCAGGACGAGTTGTGCTTGCAGTCGCTCGGCAAGGACGAGGCCGCGTCCGTGCCGTCTCCGATCGACCCCGCCCATGAGAGTCTCGACGACGGCGCCTGGATGGCGGCGTTGTTCGGGCTCGACGAACCCTCACACCCGCCGCCTGTCGAGCGTGAATACGCGAAGGAGGCCGCATGAGCGCGTTCGACGTGTCACGTCCACGGCGCTGGCGCAGCGCTGTCGCTGCGCTCGGCTGGATCGCCATCGCGGCGGGTGCTGGCTCCGCGGGAGCACAAACCTTCACGGGCTCCACGGTGGCCCGCCGCATGGTCCTGCCGGGCCCCTCCACGCCCCTCGTTCCGGAGCCGAGCACGACAGGCGGCTTGGCGACGCCCGGTTTGGCGACGCCCGGTTTGGCGACGCCCGGTTTGGCGACTGCCGGTCCCGCGATACCGGCAGAGGCGGATGCTCCTGCCGTTCCGATCCCCGCCGGGCGCGACAGGCTCGTCAGGCTGTCGGCCGGGCGTGGCGGATGGCGGATCGACGGTGAGAGCGGCACACTCGACTGGCTCGTCTACGCCACCCCGGCCGACGCCTCGGGCCCGGCCCAGTTCCGCCTCGTCTACCGGACGGATATCTCGGTCCTCCCGGACGCCTCGCGCGTGACGGTCCTGATCAACGGCGTCGCGATCGGGACAGCGAGCGGTGAGGCGGCCACGCGGTCCAGGACCGTCGTGTTCGACGTACCCCCGGGATCGCTGAAGCCCGGCTTCAACGCCGTGACGATGCGTGCCGATCAGCGGCACCGTGTCGATTGTTCGTTGCCGGCGACCTACGAGCTATGGACCGAGATCGATCCCGCGCGAAGCGGCCTGATCCTGGCCGGAGCCGCGGCGGCGATCGGCTCCTTGGCGGATCTTCCGGCGCTGCCGGTCCGCGCCGACGGCGCGCTCGCGATCAGGATCGTCGTGACAGGCAAGCTCCGGCCGAGCGACCTCGCGAGGACATTGAAGGCGGCGAGCGCGGTCGCGGTGGCGAGCCGCACCCTGCATCCCGTGGTGGATTTCGGTCCGCTCTCGGCTGAAGCCGGCATCAATCTCGTGGTCGGGCGCGACGACGAAGTCGACGCGGTCCGCGGCGCGATCGGAGCCGGCGACACGCTGGCCGCGGGACTGACCCTGAGCCCCGCTGTCGCGGATCGCGCCGCGACGCTCGTGGTCTCGGGTGCGTCGGAGCCGGATCTCGACGCGGCGATCACGGCGGTCGGCCGCCCATCGGTGCCGGCCGGCGCGAGCATGGGGCTGCGCCTCGCGGCGTTTCCGTTCGGGCCGATGACGGAAGGAGGCGAGACCCTGTCCCTGCGGCGTTTCGGGATCGGCCGCATTCCCTTCACCGGGCGCCGGCTCACGCTGGAGCTCCCGTTGGTACTGCCGACCGACTTCCTGCCGGCGGATTACGGCCGCATCGTCCTGAACCTCGTGGGCGAGAACAGCGCGGCGCTCGGCCCGACCGCCGCCATCCTCGTTCGGGTCAACGACCGCGACGCCGCGAGCTGGCCGATGGCGAAGGCACAACGGGCAGGCTCCTTCGAGCAGCCCTTGGGACTTCAGCTGAGCCTGTTCCGACCCGGCCCCAACCGGATCGAGATCATCGCGCTCCTGCCCGGCTCGGAGCCGGACGGAGCCTGCCCGGCCGGACACGATACGGCGTACGGCGCGCAACTCACGATCTCGGACGCGTCCAGCTTGGTCGTCCCGCCTCTCGCCCGGATCGCGCGAACGCCCGAACTCGCCGCGATGGCGATGGTTGGCGACGAGAGCAGGCGTTTGCAGGTCGTGGCGCCTCAGCCGGACAGGGACAGCTTGGCGGCGGCAGCGACCGTCGCGGCCCGCCTCGCGACCGCCATCGGCAGGGCTCCGGAGATGACATTCTCGCGCAAGGTGAACCCGGACGTCGGGGGCGACGTCCTCCTGGTCGCGCCCGCCCAGAGGCTCGACGTGGCGGCCTTCGCTGCGACCCGCCTCGATGGCGAGGTGATGCGGCAGGCGTGGCAGGCCCGGGCCGAACAGGTGGCCCGCACCCGGTCAGACCCGCTGACCACCGGAAGCTCGGGCGATCCCAACCGCGGCGGCCCCTCCGCATGCGCCGCAACCGCGATGCGCCCCGGCGCGAGCTCGCCGTCCGGCGCGGGCATGCCGCTCCCTCGTCCAGAACTCGCGGTGCTCGGCGTCGACCCCTCGTCGCGTCGGCCGGGATGGTTCGACGACGCGGTGGCGAGCTCCCGTGAGATCGGGCGACGCACCGTCGAGGCTCTGTATCGGCCCCTCGACCGGGTGGGCGGCCCGCTCCACCTCACGATGTCCTCCGCCTTCGGTCCACGCTCGGACGAGATCGCCCTGTTGGCGCAAGGCCGGGCGGAGACGGGAGAGCGCCTGTTCGTGCTCACGGCGCCGGACCCGACGGACCTGAAAGCCGCTGCCGAGTGCATCGTCAGCCCGCAGCGCTGGTCGAACCTGGAGGGCCGTGCGGTCGCGGTCAGCGCGGCCGACGGGGCGCTCCGACCCATCGCGGCAGGCACCATCACGTATTCGTCGCCCCACAACTGGGGCCCCGGCAACGTGCGGCTGATCGCAGCCGGCCTCCTGTCGCTCAATCCGGCCGTCTTCGTCACGCTCGCACTGACGCTGGCCGGCGTCATGACGCTGTCGACGACGATCCTGGTGCGCAATCTCGGACGGAGGCAGCCATGAGGACGATCCGGGCGGCGCTCGCGGCCTTCATGTGCATCGTGGCCGCGCACGGGGAGATCGCGGCCGCGGAGGGTCGCAGCCCGGCGCCGGACGCGACCGTTCCCGCGGCCCCGGCCGCACG
>CAHJXE010000097.1 GCA_903644085.1 Hyphomicrobiales bacterium | reverse complement strand
GAGCGCGACGGCCTCGGCGGCGCTCGTGACGCCCGCCCGACGGCGGCCGGTGTCGCACTCCACCACGACGGCGAGCGGACGACCGGCGATGGCTGCCGCGCGCGGCAGGCCCGCGACGGTGACCGGGTTGTCGGCCGCGACGGTCACGCTCACCCGGGCGAGGAGCGCGCCCAGGCGCTCGACCTTCTCCTCGCCGATGATGTTGTAGCTGATCAGGATGTCGTCGAGCCCGGCCGCCGCCATCACCTCGGCCTCGCCGAGCTTCTGGCAGGTGATGCCGCGCGCCCCGGCCTCGACCTGCATCTTCGCCAGGATCGGGCTCTTGTGGGTCTTGATGTGGGGACGGTTCGCGATCCCGGCGGCGTCGCACATCGATTGCAACCGCGCGATGTTGCGCTCGACCCGGTCGAGGTCGATCACCGCGCAAGGGCTGCCGTAGCTCCGCGCGACCTGCGCGGCGAGCGAGGCGCCGCTCACGGGCGGACACTTTCCACGGAATGGACCTGGAGGATCGCCTCGACCTCGACCGTCATGGCGTTCGGGAGCGATCCCATCCCGACCGCCGAGCGGGCATGGCGGCCGGCCTCGCCCAGCACCTCCACGAACAGGTCCGAGCAGCCGTTGATGACCTTGGGATGGTCGGCGAAGTCGGGCTCGGCGTTCACCATGCCCAGGAGCTTCACGACCGCCTTCACCCGGCCGAGATCGCCGAGCGCCGCCTTCGCGACCGCGAGGAGCTGGAGCCCCGCGATCCGCGCATCCGCGTAACCTTCCTCGATCGTGGCGTCGCGGCCGAGCCGCCCCGGCCGGTAGGTCCCGTCCGGCCGCTTCGGGCCCTGGCCCGAGAGGTAGAGGAACTCGCCGACGAGCCGGTAGGGCACGTAATTCGCGACCGGGACGGGCACGTCCGGCAGCGCGAGGCCGAGCGATGCGAGCTTCTCTTCGGGCGACATGTCGATCTCCTCGGCGTCGCGATATGGCACGGCAGGGCGGCGGCGGGGAAGATCGATCGGCGGCCCGGTCTTCGCATGAGGGCCGAATCCGGTCAGACAAGCCGTGCACACGAGGAGATCCCATGCCCACGCTGCCCCGCATCCAGGCCTTCGCGCCGGACCTGACCGAGATCCGCCGCGACTTCCACGCGCATCCCGAGATCGGCTTCGAGGAGGTGCGCACCTCCGGCATCGTGGCCGAGAAGCTCGCGAGCTGGGGCGTCGAGGTGCATCGCGGCATCGGGCGCACCGGCGTCGTCGGGGTGCTGCAGGGCCGGGGCGGGCCGGGGCGGCGGATCGGCCTGCGCGCCGACATGGACGCGTTGCCGATGGACGAGACGACGAACCTTCCCTTCCGGTCCACCTATCCGGGCCGTTTCCACGGCTGCGGCCATGACGGGCACACGACGATGCTGCTCGGCGCGGCCCGCTACCTGGCGGAGACGCGCGACTTCCCGGGCTCCGCCATCTTCGTGTTCCAGCCGGCCGAGGAAGGGCTCGGCGGCGCGCGCGCCATGCTGGCCGACGGCCTCTTCGAGCGCTTCCCGTGCGACGAGATCTACGGACTCCACAACACGCCCTTCCTCGATCACGGCCAGATCATGGTCTGGCCGGGCGACGCGATGGCGGCAGCCGACTTCTTCGACATCAAGATCAAGGGGCATGGCAGCCACGGGGCCGTGCCCCAGGTCGCGCGCGACCCGGTCATGGTCGCGGTGACGCTCGCGGCCGCGCTGCAGACGATCGTCAGCCGTAACACCGATCCGCTGCAGGCCGCGGTCCTGTCCATCACCCAGATCCATGCGGGCTCGGCCTACAACGTCATTCCGGAGGAGGCGGCGCTCGCCGGCACGGTCCGGACCTTCTCGCCCGAGGTCGGCGCCAAGGTCCGCGAGCGGATGCGCGAGCTCGCGGCCGGGATCGCGCTCGCCTACGGGGTGGAGATCACGGTCGACATCCGGGACATCTTCAGCGTGCTCGTCAACCACGAGGCGGAGGCGGAGGCGCTCGCGCAGGCGGCGCGCGAGATCGTCGGGCCGGACCACGTGATCACGGAGCCCCGTCCCATGATGGGATCGGAGGATTTCGCCGACATGCTCCACGCGGTGCCGGGCGCCTATTGCTGGGTCGGCCATGCGGGCGACGTGCCGCTCCACAACCCCGGCTTCGTCCTCGACGACGCCATCCTGCCGGTTGGCGCGAGCCTGCTCGCCCGCATCGTGGAGACGCGGCTCGCCGCATAGGCGACCACGCCGCGATCAGGCCGCGCGGGCTTCCGCCGCGTCGGGTCTCAGCGAGAGGGTGAGCCGATCGGCGGGCATGGGTTTCGCGAACAGGTAACCCTGCACCTCGGTGCACCCGGCCGCCCGGAGCTGCGCCAGCTGGTCGAGGGTCTCGACACCCTCGGCAGTCGTCGTCATGCCGAGGCCGGCCCCGAGGCTCGCGATCGATCTGACGATCGTCAGGCAGTCAGAGCGGCGCGACAGCTCGCGCACGAAGGACTGGTCGATCTTGATCTTGTCGAACGGGAAGGAGCGCAGGTAGCTGAGGCTCGAATATCCCGTTCCGAAATCGTCCATGGCGATCCGCACGCCGAGATCGCGCACGCGGTGCAGCATGTCCAGCGTCGCTTCGGCGTCCTGAAGGAGCAGCGATTCCGTGATCTCGATCTCCAGCCGGCGGGGATCGAGCCCGGATTGCGCGAGCGCCTGCGCCACGAGCTCGGCGACGTCGCGGCCCTTGAACTGCGCGGGCGACAGGTTGACCGCGACCCGGATGCTCGAGGGCCACATCATCGCTTGCCTGCAAGCCTGGCCGAGCACCCACTCGCCGATCTCGACGATGAGCCCGGTCTCCTCGGCGACCGAGATGAATTCCGCCGGACTGACCATCCCGCGCTCCGGGTGGTGCCAGCGCACCAGCGCCTCGAAGCCGGAGATCTCGTTGCGTTCTAGGTGGACGAACGGCTGGTAGTAGAGCTCGAACTCGCCGTTGCTCGTCGCGGTACGAAGATCGACCACGAGGGCACGCCGCGTCTGCAGCGCTGAATCCATCTCCGGCTCGAAGAAGCGGTAGACGCCGCGCCCGTCCTTCTTGGCCCGGTAGAGCGCCATGTCGGCGTTCTTCAGGAGCTGGTCCGGGTTGATCCCATCCTGGGGCACGACCGTGATGCCGATGCTGGCCCCGACCACGATGCTGTGACCGTCGATCTGGAAGGGCTGCCCGACCACCTCGACGATCCTGGCCGCAAGGTCGGCCGAACGCCGTGGCTGGCCGCCGCCGGATTGCAGGATCGCGAACTCGTCCCCGCCGAGCCGTGCCACGATGTCCTGCTCCCCGACGCAGTCGCGCAGGCGCGCGGCCACGACCTTCAGCAGCGCGTCCCCGATCGGATGACCGAGCGTGTCGTTCACGTCCTTGAACTCGTCGAGATCGAGGCACAGGATCGCGAAATGCTCCGCATGGTGCTCGGCCCGCAGCAGCGCCCCATCCATGTGCTCGCGGAACAGGACGCGGTTGGCGAGCCCGGTCAGGGCGTCGTGATGCGCCATGAAGGCGATCTGCGCCTCCACGCGGCGACGCTCGCTGACATCTTCGTAGGTCGCGACCCACCCGCCGCTCGGGAGCGCGCGTCGCGCGATCGCGATCGTGCGACCTGCGAGGTCCTGGCATTGAAAGCTGCCGATGCGTGCGCCGTAGAGCTTCTGACGGTGATCGGGATTGTAATCGATCCCGGGCCCGAAGAACGCCAGAGCCGCCTCGGGATAGAAGAGGGTCGTCAGCGGCACACCCGCCGAGATCGCGTCCGCCGGCAGATCGAACATGTCGAGGAAGCGCCGGTTGCACACGACGAGGTGCTGGTTCGCGTCCACCATGCACAGGCCCTGACCCATATGGGTCAGGGCGGCGTCGAAGCGTTCGTTGCGAACCTGCAATTCGGAGTTCGCGGCGCTGACCGTCTCGTTCGCGGTCGCCAGATCCCGCGAGGTTTGGTGGAGGTTGTCGCTCGAGGTCTTCAGCTCCCGGTGGGTCCGCTCGAGCAATCGGTTGTGCCACAGCAGCAGCGCGATCAGCAGTATCCCGCAGCCGATCAGGCCGGCCGCGAGTGCCGAGAACGTCCAGTGCAGCCGGAGCAGTTCGTGCTGGTCTTCCGCCACGCGGTCGGCCCCGAACCGGTTCGCCTTCGAGGCGAGATTGACGAGCTGCCCCTCGAAGGGCTGAAGGAGATCGAGCGCCCGCCCGGCCGAGCCGCTCTGCTCGATATGTCCCACCAGGTCCTCGACCTGCATGATCGCGGCTTCGAGAGCCGACAGCAAGGCGACCCGTTCCGGGTCGCCTTGCATGAACTCGCCGATCTCGCCCGCCTTGAAGATGCCGAGCCGCGTCGTGACGATGTCGAGCCTCAATTGGACCTCGTCCTTGTCGCGATCCTGGCCGGTCGCGTAGAAGGCGAGGCGGTTCTCGAGGCGCATGAACTCGCCGACCGCCTGGCTCGCGATCCACGACGTATTGTAGCGGGCGACCTCCCTCAGCGCCTCCTGGCGCTCGTTGACCAGCGCGGTAATGTAGAGCGCGGCCGCCACGAAGCACCCGATCACCAGCACCAGGGCCAGTTTGAGCCGTCGCAGGCCCGACATCTGGACGCGACC
This sequence comes from Hyphomicrobiales bacterium, assembly GCA_903644085.1. GTDB lineage: Bacteria > Pseudomonadota > Alphaproteobacteria > Rhizobiales > Beijerinckiaceae > Enterovirga. The sequence goes on along the minus strand of CAHJXE010000097.1, from coordinate 5,523 downwards.
TGGGATCGGCACCTGCGCCGGCGAGGTGTTCATTTCACGACGAGCTTGGCGATCTGCCAGACCGAGCGTCCGTAGAAGGTCTGGCTCTTCAGCTCGGGGTCGCTATCGTAGGGATAGATCACGAACAGAGGTCCCTTGTCGCGCACCGGCATGTATTCGCCGTTCCGTTTGAGAGCCAAGATGACGTTGTACTTGGTAACGTCTTCGATCGGGATCTCGCTCGAATAATCGTTGAGCGCGACAGCCACGATCGTCTTGCCACTCGCCTCGACCGTGCTCATCAGCCGGGCGAGCGGGACACCCTCGAACTTCACGGGGCCGTCGAACCAGGGGGTCTTCGTCTCGATCGTCACCATGCCGAGATGCTCCAGCATGGCGAGATCGAACTGCGCGGCTCCGTCGTGGTTGGCGATCGCGATCTTGCCCTGGATCGTCAGGATCGGCTTGCCGACCGGTTGGGGCAACTCACCCGCCCTGGCGGCCGGGATCGCCAGGACCACGAGGGCGGCCAGTGCCGCCATGCACCGCATCATCACAGACATACGATGTCTCCCGATGTTCACCACTTGCCTAAGCACCACGACCGACAACGTACATTTAAGATTGCTGTGAATCGCTGAACATGATTAAATGCTGATGAACATATGCAACGAGCTTTCGTCATAGTGTCATCATGTGTTCTTAGGGAAACCTTTTCGTAAACGTCGCGGATTTAGAACGGCGGCGTTCGGTTTGGGGGGGTGGTTGTGGGACACATCGGGCAAGGGTTGACTGCCTATCTCTGCAACGAGGCCGTCCTGGACGCGGAGGGCGGGGTCGGCGACACCGAGCGTGGTGTCATGACGGCACTGGCGGCGAGCAAGATCGAGGAACTGTTCGACGTTCTGCGGATCGACCATCGCAACGACCACAACACGCGCGACACACCGCGCCGCTTCGCCAAGATGCTGGTGGAGGAGACCCTGAGGGGCCGGTTCATCGCGGCTCCCGCGATCACGGATTTCGACAACGCGGAAGGGTACGACGGGCTGATCGTCACGGGTCCGATCGAGGTTCGATCGACCTGCGCCCATCACCTGATGCCGATCTACGGCCACGCGATGATCGGCGTCGTTCCGTCGGCCGACGGCAAGATCATCGGCCTGTCCAAATACGACCGCATCGTCGATCATTTCGCCGCTCGCCTGCAGATCCAGGAGGAGATGGTGAAGCAGATCGGCCAGTTCATCCAGGACAAGACCGCGCCGCGCGGGCTCGCGGTGCGGGTCAGCGCCGTGCACATGTGCAAGACGCACCGGGGCGTCCGTGCGAGCCACCGCAGCCGGATGGTGAACACTGCCTATTATGGCGCGCTCGCGGATGATCCTGCCCTGAAGGCGGAGTTCCTTCAGGAATGCGCGATGCTCGAACGGGAGGGTGCGCGGTGAGCCTCGGCTCCGGCGGCCTGGACCACGACGAGGGCGCGATCGTGAGCGGACACGTGCCGGCGGCTCGCCTGGGTCAGCCCGCGATCGCCCGTCCGCGCGATATCTACCGTTCCACGAAGAGCTACGATCACAGCGAAGGCTTGTCCTGCTGCTTCCGGCAATGGCGGGCCGGCCATTCCCACTGCCGGCTGCTTCACGGCTACGCGCTCGCCTTCAAGTTCGTCTTCGCGACGCACGAACTCGACGAGCGCAACTGGTGCTTCGACTTCGGCGGGCTGAAGCCCGTCAAGGAGTGGCTGAAGCACATGTACGACCACACGCTGCTCGTGGCGCAGGACGACCCGGAACGCGCCCGCCTTGAAGCGTTGGGGGTGGCGGACCTCGTGGATCTGCGCGTCGTGCCGGCGGTGGGCTGCGAGGCGACCGCGAAGCAGGTCTACGACCACGTGTCGGCGTTCGTCGACCGCGAGAGCAGCTCCCGCGTCTGGCTGGAGAGCGTCGAGGTGCGCGAGCACGGCGGCAACTCGGCGATCTACAGCGCATCGCGCTGAGGACGTCTAACCCGGCAGTAGCGACGGCAACCTGCGCATCAGGTCGCTGAGGCCGGGTTCGTCGACGAGGCCGGCCGCCTGCTCCACGGTGAACCAGGCGGATTCGCGCTGTCCCTTCTCGCGCCATTTCTTGAGCTGACGTTCGACGGCCAGGAGGTAGACCGAGACGCGGCAGAGATCGAAATGCGCGACCCGCCGTTTCCAGTAGAGATAGACCCCGACCGGCTCGCGCCCGACCGTGCCGACGACGCCCGCCTCCTCCCGAGCCTCTCTCGACGCGGCCTCGTGGTCCGGCAGCTTCTTCATGGGCCACCCTTTCGGGATGATCCAGCGGCGCGTCTCGCGCGACGTGACGAGGAGGATGCGCAGCGTGCCGTCCTCGGCGCGCATGACCGGCAGGGCCGCGATCTGCAGGTAAGGTCCTTTGTCGATGCGGGGTGCGAGCGGCATGAGACACGGGGCGCGGGAGGGACGGACGGGATGCCACGCGGCCGGCCCGGACACGCGCGCCGCCGGACCTTCTCCGATTCGGAGGTAAACCCGAAGCGCCGCGACACCTCTCCGGCGATATCCGCCGACGATTGGCCGCCGGCGCGGGATCGCGCGGCAAGGTTGACCCGCACGCCTCCCGACACTAGGAGACGCCGCACGGCGGGGTAGCTCAGTTGGTTAGAGCAGAGGAATCATAATCCTTGTGTCGGGGGTTCGAATCCCTCCCTCGCTACCAGCCGATCAGCCGGGTTCGTCGGAGACTTGCTTCGGGGGCTGACGTGCTTGCCGAGCCCGGCCGCCGCGTCCACATTGTGCCGATGTCGCCCGAGAGCTCAATCGGTTCGCCGCCAGCCGAGGTCCGACCGTGAATGCGATCGATCCCCCTTCACCCTCGTCCGAGCGACACGCGGGCCCGCTCTCGGACCTGCGTGTCATCGAGATGGGCCAGCTCATCGCGGGCCCGTTCTGTGGCCAGCTCATGGCCGATTTCGGCGCCGAGGTGATCAAGGTCGAGCAGCCCGGGGCCGGTGATCCCATGCGGGAATGGGGGCGCGAGAAGCCGCACGGCCAGTCGCTCTGGTGGCCCGTGATCGCGCGCAACAAGAAGTCGATCGAGGTCAATGCCCGCGTGCCCGAAGGGCAGGAGATCATCCTCGACCTCGTGCGCCGCTCCGACGTGCTGATCGAGAACTTCCGGCCGGGCACCATGGAGAAATGGGGGCTCGGCTACGACGCGCTCGCGGCCGTGAACCCGCGGCTCGTGATGGTCCGGGTCTCGGGCTACGGCCAGACGGGGCCATATTCGAAGAAGGCCGGCTACGGGGCGATCGGCGAGGCGATGGGCGGGTTGCGCTACGTCGTCGGCGACCCGTCGAACCCGCCTTCCCGCGCCGGGATCTCGATCGGGGATACGCTCGCCGCCACCTTCGCGTGCCTGGGCGGCATCATGGCGATCCACGCCCGCGAGCGCACCGGGCGCGGGCAGATGGTCGACAGCGCGATCTACGAGGCCGTGCTCGCCGTGATGGAGAACCTCGTGACCGAGTACGATACCGGCGGTTACATCCGGGAGCGCACGGGCGCGATCCTACCCCAGATCGCGCCCTCGAACGTCTACCCGACGAGGAGCGGCGTCTTCGTGCTGATCGCCGCGAACCAGGACACGGTGTTCCGCCGGCTCGCGGACGCGATGGGCCGGCCCGACCTCGCGACGGATCCCCGCTACGCGACGCATACGGAACGCGGCCAGCGCCAGAGCGAGCTCGACGCCATGATCGCGGACTGGACCTCGGGGCTCGACCGCGAGGAGCTCGGGCGCATCCTCGACAGCCACGGCGTGCCGCGGGGCGACATCTTTCGTGCGCCCGAGATGCTGGAGGACGCTCATTTCAAGGCACGCGACGCCATCGTCGAGGTCGCGCATGCGCGTCTCGGCATGCTGAAGATGCAGAACGTCGCGCCGCGCCTGTCAGAGACGCCGGGCCGCGTGACACATGCCGGCCCCGAGCTCGGCCAGCACAACGCCGAGATCTTCGAGACGCTGCTGGGCTACGGGCGCGACGATCTGGACGAACTCGCCCGCCGCGGCGTCGTCGGCGACGGCCGGCGCGAGGCAGCCTGAGGAGATGACCGCGATGGCGAACACGATGCGCCCCGAGAGCGTGGAGATCGTCGAGGTGGGGCCGCGCGACGGGCTCCAGAACGACGCGCAGCTGCTGCCGGCCGCCGTGAAGACCGCGTTCATCCGCAGGCTGGCGGCGGCCGGCCTCGCGCGCATCGAGGCGACGAGCTTCGTGCATCCGGGGCGCGTGCCCCAGATGGCGGATGCCGAGGAGGTGCTGCGTGGGCTGGGCAAGATGCCGGGCGTCAGCCTGTCCGGGCTCGTTTTGAACGTGCGCGGCTTCGACCGGGCGGTCGCGACCGGCGCGCTCGACGAGATCACCTTCGCGGCGGTCGCGAGCGAGACCTTCAGCCGAAGGAACCAGGGTGCGAGCGTTCAGGACAACCTCGACACGTGGCGCGCGATCTCGGGCCGGGCTCGCGAGGCCGGCCTCCTCCGGTCGGTCACGATCGCGACCGCGTTCGGATGCCCCTTCGAGGGCGAGGTGCCGCTCGGCCGCGTCGTCGACCTCGCGCGCGCGCTCGCGGAGATCGGTACGGACGAGCTGTCGCTCGCCGACACGATCGGGGTCGCGACCCCGCCCGACGTCGAGGCACGGTTCGGCGCGCTCGCGGAGGCGCTTCCGGGGATGCGGCTCAGGGCGCATTTCCACAATACGCGCAATACCGGCTACGCCAACGCGGACGCGGCCTTGCGGGCGGGCGTGACGGCTCTCGATTCCAGTCTCGGCGGGATCGGCGGCTGCCCGTTCGCCCCAGAGGCGACCGGCAACATCGCGACCGAGGACCTCGTCTACATGCTGGACCGCAGCCACGTCCGCGCAGGCGTCTCCTTCCAGGCCCTGCGCGAGACGACGCTCTGGCTCGAGGCCGAGATGAAGCGCCGGCTTCCGGCCCAGACCGCCCACGTCTCGCTCTTTCCCCCGGACCAAGCGCGCGCGGCCTGATCCGAGGCGTCCGGACGCTCCGGGTCGGGCCGCGCGACCCGTTCATCGAGAAGACACACCCGTGCCGATCGGGTAGGAGATCGACGGGTGAAGTCGTCCCGATCGAGGGCGAAGCCGTATGGGACAGGGAGAAACGCGGATGAGGTTCGACAAAGTCGCGCCAAACGGGTTGGCCGGGGCCGTCCTCGCGCTCGTGGCCGGGCTCGTGCCCTTGGCGGCTCAGGCGCAGGTCTCGGGCGATACCGTCAAGATCGGCGTGCTCAGCGACATGAGCAGCGTCTACGCGGACTCGGCTGGCCCGGGATCTGTCCTGGCCGCCCAGATGGCGGTCAAGGATTTCGGCGGCACGGTCGCGGGCAAGCCGATCGAGGTCGTCTCGGCCGATCATCAGAACAAGCCGGATGTCGGGGCCGCCATCGCGCGGCGCTGGTTCGACCAGGACGGCGTCGACGTCATCGTGGACGTGCCGACCTCGTCCGTCGCGCT
>CAHJXE010000096.1 GCA_903644085.1 Hyphomicrobiales bacterium | reverse complement strand
AGCAGGTTGATCGCGAGCACGAGGGCCGCGAGCGCGACCGACGGGAAGGTCACGATCCAGTACTCGCCCGAGAACAGGTACTTGTTGCCGATGCGGATGAGGGTGCCGAGGGAGGGCTGCGTCTCGGGCATGCCGGAGCCGAGGAACGACAGCGTCGCCTCCGTGATGATCGCGATGGCGAAGTTGATCGTCGCGATGGCGAAGACGGGGCCGAGCACGTTCGGCAGGACGTGGCGCATCATGATGGTCGGGCCGGAGAGCCCGATGAGGCGCGCGGCGGCCACGTAGTCGCGGTTCTTCTCCACCAGCACCGAGCCGCGCACGGTGCGGGCGTACTGCACCCAGAAGGACAGCCCGATCGAGAAGACCAGGACGCCCAGGATCGCGTTGGTGGAGATCTGACCACCGAGCAGCGACTTCACGACGCCGTCCACGATCAGCGCGATCAGGATCGCCGGGAAGGTGAGCTGCACGTCCGCGACCCGCATGATGAGCGCGTCCACCGCGCCGCCCACGTAGCCGGCGACGAGCCCGAGGCCGATGCCGAGCACGGCCGAGAACAGGGTGCCGAGCACGCCGACCCAGAGCGAGATGCGCAGGCCGTAGAGCACGGCCGAGAGGATGTCGCGGCCCTGGTCGTCGGTGCCGAGCGTGAAGGGCACCTGGCCTTCGCCGGACCAGAGCGGCGGCACGTGGCTGTTGAGGAGGTCGAGCTGGCGCGGGTCGAAGGGGTTCTGCGGCGAGAGGAGCGGCGCCAGGATCGCGGCCGCCACGATCACGAAGGTGACGGCGGCGGACAGCATCACGAGCTTCGACGCGCGGAAGCTCGCCATGACGTCGCTGTCGAGCGCGCGGACGAACCAGCTCTCGCGGACCGTCGTCGGCGCTGCCGGAAGATCGCTCACGTAGCCTGCCCGCCGGACAAGCTGAGGCGCGGATCGACCACCGTGTAGAGGATGTCGACCGCGAGATTGATGAGGACGAAGATCGCCGCGACCAGCATCAGGTAGGCGGCCATGATCGGGATGTCGACGTTCTGCACCGCCTGCACGAAGAGGAGGCCCATGCCGGGCCACTGGAAGACGGTCTCGGTGATGATCGAGAACGCGATGACGGCGCCGAGCTGGAGCCCCGCGATGGTGATGACGGGCACGAGCGTGTTCTTCAGGGCGTGGCTGAAATGGATGGCGCGGGTCGGGATGCCGCGCGCCCGCGCGAAGCGGATGTAGTCCGTGCGCATCACCTCCAGCATCTCGGCCCGCACGAGCCGCATGATGAGCGTCATCTGGAACAGGCCGAGCGTGATCGCCGGCAGGACGAGCGCGCGCAGGCCCGACGCCGTGAGGAAGCCTGTCGACCACCAACCGAGCCGGACCGTGTCGCCGCGCCCGAAGGATGGAAGCCAGCCGAGCGTGACGGAGAACAGGAAGATGAGCAGGATGCCGATCAGGAACGTCGGCAGCGAGACGCCGACGAGCGACACGGCCTGGAGCAGGGCGGCGAGCGCCGTGCCGCGCCGCAGCGCCGACACGACACCCATCAGGATGCCGAAGGTGAGCGCGAACACCGTCGCCGCGAAGGCGAGTTCCAGCGTCGCGGGCATGCGCTCCTTCAGGAGGTCGGAGACCGGCTGCCGGAATCCGTAGGAGATGCCGAAATCGCCCGTGACGGCGCGCGACATGTAGCGCGCGAACTGTACGACGAACGGGTCGTCGAGCCCGAGGTCGCGGCGGATCTCCACTCTCTGCTCGTAGGGCGTGTCCTGCGAGACGATCTGGTTCACCGGGTCGCCCGCGAAACGGAAGATCGCGAAGGCGATCAGCCCGACGGTGACCAGGACCGCGACCGACTGCCCGACCCGGCGCAGGATGAAGGCGAGCACGGCGTCACCCCTCCCGGTGGATGGGGGAGAGGTCCGGTCGAGCGCCGATCACGGCTGTTTCGACACCCAGATCAGCTTCAGCTGGTTGTCGGGCCGCTGCGTCAGCTTCACCTTCTTGGATACGCCCCAGGCCAGCGCCTGCTGGTGCAGCGGGATGTAGCCGGCATCGTCGATCCCGATCCGATAGGCGGCCTCGATGAGCTTGCTGCGCTTCGCGGCGTCCGTCTCGACGAGCACCTCGTCGGTCAGCGCGTCGAGCTTCGGGTCGCAGTAGCCGCCGAGGTTCATGCCGCCGCGGCTCGTCTTCGGGTCGGTGCGGCAGCCCATGATCTCGAAGAGCACGTTGTGCGAGTCGTTCGTGGAGGGCGTCCAGCCGAGCAGGTAGAACGAGGTCGAGTAGCCGCCCGCCTTCAACACCTTGGCGAAGTACTTGGCCTTGGGCTGCGCGTTCAGCTTCACGGTGACGCCGACCCGCGCCAGCATCGACACGACCGCCTGGCAGATGTCGCCGTCATTGACGTAGCGGTCGTTCGGGCAGTCCATCCCGACCTCGAAGCCGTCCGGGTAGCCTGCCTCCGCCAGCAGCTTCTTCGCCTTGTCGGGATCGGCCGGGGGGCGCTTGAAGTCGCCCGCGAGGTCGAACATCTCGGGCGCGATCATCAGCGCGGACGGTGTCGCCTGGCTGCGCATGACGCGGGTGCGGATGACGTTCTCGTCGATCGCCAGCATGAAGGCCTGGCGCACCCGCACGTCCTTGAAGGGGTTCTTCCCCTTCACGTTGGATTCGAGCAGCTCGTCGCGCGTCTGGTCCATGCCGAGGAAGATCGTGCGGAGCTCGGGCCCGGTCATCATGACGGCGTTGCCGCTCGCCGCGACTCGGCTCTGGTCCTGCAACGGCACCGGATCGACCCAATCGACCTCGCCCGAGAGCAGCGCCGCGACCCGCGTCGAATCGTTGCCGATCGTCGTGAACACCGCCTCGTCGAGGTTCGACTCGACCTTGCCCCAGTAGTTGGGCGCCCGCTTGAACACCGTCTTCACGCCGGGCTGGTGGCTCTCGATGACGTAGGGGCCGGTGCCGTTCTCGTGGAGCGCCGCGTAGGAGGGCGTGGTCGCGGAGGCGGGCGTCGGGTTGAGGGCGTCGTGCGCCTCCGCCCACTTCTTCGACATGATGTACCAGTTGTCGAACTGGTAGTGCAGGATCGGGTTCGGGGTCGTGAGCTTGAAGTCGACCGTGTGGTCGTCGACCTTCACGACCTCGGCGTCCTTGGGCAGGTTCGAGGCAAAGTCCGATCCCGCGGCGCGCACGCGGTTGGCCGAGAACACCACGTCGTCCGCCGTGAAGTCCGAACCGTCGTGGAACTTGACGCCGTGGCGCAGATGGAACCGCCAGCGCGTCGGCTCCACGACCTCCCAGCTCTCGGCCAAGAGCGGCACGATCTTCAGGTTCTTGTCGCGCGTCGTCAGCCCCTCGTAGGCGTTGCCCTGGGCGGCGATCGCGAAGGTCTCCTTCAGCGTGTAGGGGTCGAGCGACTTGACGTCGCCCTGGAAGGCGTAGCGGAACGTCACGGCCGAGGCCGGCCCGGCGGCCGCGAGCGCGGCGGTCGCGGCCAGAACCCAGAGGGCGGGTCGAAACGTCATGTAGATCTCACTCCGGGGTCGCCCAGGTCGGCTCAGTCCGACAGGGTTCGTGATGCCGCCCAAACTGGCAGGATGGGGCGGTCTGGTCCAGCCCAGGAAAGCGGACGCACGCTTCGTGCCGGGAGACGAGCCTAGGCGGCGACGCTCAAGGCCGATCGCGGCCCGACGGCCGGGACGCGGCACCAGGCCGGGCGGCGGAACAGGACGGCGGCTCGTAGAGCCCGTGCAGCAGGTGGCGCGCGAAGGCCGCCGGGCCACCCCCGGACAGCTGCCCGTATTTGAGGCCCGACTGGATGACGAGCCACAGGACGTAGAAATAGACGAAATGCACGACGCGCTTGTCGGCGTGGCCGCAAACCCGAACGATCTATGAGGCAGACTTCCGGATTTTCGTTACTGCGCGAGCACCAGCGCCCAGTAATGCTTGTAGCCGACGCCCGGCGAATCCGCCCGGGCGAGGCCGATGCGCCGCGCCTGGGGCATGAGCAGGTTCTCGTTGTGGCCGGCCGACGCCTTCCAGCGGCCGATCGCCCCCGCGACGTCGTCGGACCCGGCCGACAGGTTCTCGGCCGAATACCCACCGATCCGGTAGCTCTGCATCCGGCTCGCGAAAGCCCCGTGCGACAGCCGGCCCGCTTCCGCGACTGCGCGCGCCTGAAAGGCGGCGGCGGCGTTCAGCCCGTCATCGGCCGCGACGTCGTGCAGGCCGTGGCTGCGGCGGTACTCCGAGATGATGACGGCCGCACGCCCGGCGTCTCGTGTCGAGACGCTGACGTTGTCGGACGCCACGACCTTCTCGAGTTCGTCCCCCGCGCAGTGCGCGAGAAGAAGGAGTGGCAGGGCCGCGAGGAGATGTCGGAGGCGCATGGAACGTGTCTGACGGGATCGGGACCGCCGCATCGCGCCTGAAGGCGGCCGCAATGCGGCGCGGGGGGCGCGGCGAGGGATCGCGGCGGATCTTCGCCGCGGTTCGGCTATCCTTGATGGGCCCGGCCGAGATAAGCCGGTCGTGGCTCCCCCGCCTCGGCGACCCGGCATCGTCAGATGATGGACAAGCTCTCCGCGCTGGGCGACTCGGCCCTGCTGATGCCCGTCTCGCTGGCGCTCCTCGCCTTCTTGACGGTGCAGCGCCGGCTCGGCCTCGCGCTGCCCTTCGCGGCGGGGCTCGCGGCGTGTGGTGTCGCGACGCTCGCGACCAAGCTCCTCTTCAACGCGTGCGGCCAGGAGATCTCCGGTCTCGACCTCGTCAGCCCGAGCGGGCATGCGAGCTTCGCGACGCTCGTCTACGGCTCTCTCGCGCTGATGATCGGCACGGGCCGGCCCGGCTGGCAGGCGGGGCTGATCGCGCTCGCGGCCGCGGTCCTGGTCACCGGGATCGGGATCTCGCGCGTCGAGACGGACGTGCATTCTCTCGACGAGGTCGTGTTCGGTTGGGGCCTCGGCGCCGCGTCCCTGGCGCTCGTGGCGGTGCTGCACGCGCGCGCCGGCCGTCCGCCTCTCCCGGCGGTCCCGGTGGCGATCGGGATCGTGGTCGCCCTCCTGCTGGTCGGCGGACGCGAGTTCACCCCCGAGGCGTGGATCGCCCGCACGGCCCGACGCATCACCGCGATGGCCGACATCTGCGGGGCTGCGCCCGCCCGCCATGCCGAGATGGCGCTCGGCCGAGCCCGTCCTTGAAAGCCTGTGACCCTGCTCTTATCCTGACGCTACAAGGGAACAGCCGCCGCCGCCGCCACGTTGTGGACACGATTGCGATCGAGCGGGCGCATACCATCGCGCACCGACCAGCATGGGCGAGCGATGACGAAACGGGTTGTGATCCAGGCCGGAGCGACATCCTCCGCGCGCGCGCTCTCGACAGTGGCGCTCGCGCTCGTCCTGTCGCCCGTGTTGGGGCGCGGGTCGCAGGTGGGCCGGGCGAACTCGCCACGTAACGGCTCGGGCGGCCCGGCCGACACCTTGTCTGATTCCCCCGATGCGGTCGCGCGCCAGCCCGGTCGCGGCCGCGAGGCGGATCAACCGGTCGACATCCCGGCGCGGGGCTGGATGGATATCCTGTGGCGCGTCTACGGGCAGATCGACGACGACCGCATCCTGGCGGTCGCGGCCGGCGTCACCTTCTACGTGCTCCTCGCGCTGTTTCCCGCGGTCGGCGCCTTCGTGTCGCTCTACGGGCTGGTGGCGGATCGCGCGACCATCGCGGAGCATCTGGCCTCACTGAACGGCGTGGTGCCGAGCGGCGCGATCGACGTCATCGGCGAGCAGGTGAAGCGCATCACGTCGGGCGACCAGACGGCACTCGGCTTCGCGTTCTTCTCGGGGCTCGCGATCTCGCTGTGGAGTTCCAACGCCGGCATGAAGGCGATCTTCGACGCGCTGAACATCGCCTACGAGGAGAAGGAGAAGCGCAACTTCATCATGCTGAACCTGTGGTCGCTCGCCTTCACGGGCGGGGCGATCCTGTTCCTCATCGTGGCGATCAGCGGCATCGTGGTGGTGCCGGTGGTGCTCGCGTTCTTCGGGCTCGGGGGCGTGACGGATTGGCTCGTCTGGGCCGGGCGCTGGCCGGCGCTGCTGGCGATCGTGCTCGGCGCGCTGGCGCTGCTCTACCGGTACGGGCCGAGCCGCGACCGGGCGAAATGGCGCTGGGTCTCGCCCGGCAGTTTGCTCGCGGCCGTCGCGTGGCTTGGCTTCTCGATGGCGTTCTCCTGGTATGCCGGACATTTCGGAAGCTACAACCAGACCTACGGGTCGCTCGGCGCGGTTATCGGCTTCATGACCTGGATGTGGCTCTCCGCGACCATCATCCTGGCGGGCGCGGAGCTCAACGCGGAGATCGAGCATCAGACGGTCAAGGACACGACCGAGGGGCCTGGACAGCCGCTCGGCACGCGTGGCGCGAAGGTGGCCGACACGGTCGGTCGCGCGCGTGGATGAGCGGTGCGAATGAGACCGGTACCCTGCGGAACCGCCCGTGAGGCGGCGCATTACCGAGTGGATCGACACGGGAGCGCATCGCGATGAGCCAGGAAGCACAGACGGTGTCCGCGGAGGCCGAGAGCATGGCCGACGACCTCGGGTCGCGCGTCAAGGACGCGGCCGCGAAGGCGGGCGACCTGAAGGCCGGCGTCAAGGACCTGAAGGCGGACGCGACCGAGCTGACAGGCCTCGCGTCGGACATCGCGAACACGGCCGTCAATCACGGCAAGCAGCTTCTCGACGCGGCGCGCGGCCAGGCGACCGGCTTCCTCGATCAGCGCAAGAACGATACGGCCCAGTCGATCACCGACTTGGCGTCGTCGCTGCGTGACAGCGGCAAGACGTTCGAGGACCGGCCCAATATCCTCGCCTTCATGGGAAGCGCAGCCGACGGGCTGGAGCAGCTCGCCGACGGCATCCGCGACCGAAGCTTCGCGGAGATCTACGCGGACGCCGAGGATTTCGCGAGGCGCAAGCCGCTCGTTCTCGGTGCGGCCACGATCGCGGCCGGGTTCCTGCTCGCGCGCTTCATCAAGAGTTCCGCCGACGAGCTCGCGGAGACGGCGAACCGGACCGCGGCGGCCCGCGGACCGACCGCGCGCAAGCAGGCGCCCGTTTCCGCCACGAACGTCTGAGGAGAGCAGCGGATGTCCGATCGGCAGAGCGCGAGCCTCCAGGGTCTCGTCGGGGACGCGTTGCGAGACGTCGCGGATCTCGCGCGTCAGGAATTCGCACTGTTCCGCACCGAGATGGCTGACAACGTCGGCACGGTCGCGAAGGGCGCCGCGATGTTCCTCGTCGCGGCCGTCTTCGCGGTCGCGTCCCTGATCTGGCTGACGCAGGCCCTCGTGTACGGGATCGACGTCGTCGTGCATTCGCGATGGATCTCGGCGCTGATCGTCGGCGCGCTCCTCCTCGTCATCGCGGGCGTGCTCGTGATGGTCGGCCGAAACATGATCTCCGCCGTGTCGCTCGCTCCGACCCGGACCGTGAAGTCGTTGCGACGCGACGGAGAGATCCTGAGCGAACGGATATCGGGGTGACATCGATGAGCGTCCAAGGGATCGAACAGGACATCGTCGCGACGCGTACGCGGCTGAACGAGACCATCGACCGCATCCAGAACAAGCTGACCCTGTCCGGGATCGTCGACGACGTCATGGGCACGGCCGGAATGCCACGCGTCGAGGAGAGCCAGGATTACATCATGGGTCTCGTTCGGCGCCATCCGTTACCGATCATGCTGGTGGCGGCAGGCGTCGGCTGGCTCGTCTACCGCATGAACCGACGGCCGCATGTCATCTACGACGGGGAGGATCTGATGGATGTCCCGGTCATCACGGACGGGCAGGCCCGGGTCTACGATCCCGACCTGCCGACCCGTCATCCGGGGGCAGATCTCGTCGACGTCAATCACCGGATAGCCGCGCAGGCGTGAGCACGACACGGCCGGACGACATGCCGGATGAGCCCGGCAGATCAGTAGCAGATTCATCGAGGAGGTTCGCATGAACGAGGTCGAGAACCATTACGCGTCGGTCGGCGACACGCCGTCCGCACAGGGTGCGGCGGCATCGTCGAAGCCGGCCGACATTGCCAAGTCAGCGATCGACAACGCGGTCTCGGCCGCGAAGACGACGCTGAAATCGGCGACGGACACGGCGAAGGGTGCCGTGGACGACGTCCGCAAGGCGGCTGGCGAGCATTACGGCCGCGCGTCGTCCGTGGCGGCCGGGCACTACGAGAACGTGTCGCGCGGCGCGACCTACGCCCGTCGCCGCTCCGCGATCGAGCTCGGCCGTACGCGGCGCAACGTCGAAGGTTTCGTGGGTGAGAACCCGATCATGGTCGGCGTCGCGGGTCTCGCGGCAGGGCTCCTCATCGGCACGTTACTTCCGCAGACGCGCCAGGAGAACCAAGCGCTCGGGCGTTACGCCGACGAGGCGCGCGAGCAGGCCTTGCGTATGGCCCGCGACCTGACCGAGCAGGGTCGCCACTTCGTGGAGGAGGCGCTGGACACACGGACCGGTAAGGATGGGCAGGGCGCGTCCTGACCCGTGCCGACGGGAACGGTAAGGGAAGCTTAACCGTAACGGTCGATCCTCGGGAGGTGATGGCCGTCAAGCCGGCACGATCTCCCGAGACGCACAAGACCATCTCGCCGGATCGGGTCACGTCGGTCGATCGTGGCTGGGGTGGAGCGATCAGGTGCGTATTCTCATTCTCGAGGACGATCCGCTGATCGCCCTCGATCTCCAGCTGATCCTTGAGGACGAGGGCCACGAGGTGATCGGCCCGTGCGCGTCTCTCGCAGAGGCGCAGAGGTACGGCAGCCCTGGGATCGATCTCGCGCTTCTCGACGTCGATCTGCCGGACGGCAAGAGCTTCGATCTGGCGGCCCGTCTCATCGAGGGTGGCGTCCCGGTCTCCTTCGTGTCGGCCTCGACCCGCGCCGAGCTGCCGCCCCACCTCGGCGACGTCGCCTTCATCGCGAAGCCCTACCAGCATGCCGCGATCCGGAACTCGCTGACACTGGCCTGCTCGCCTGCCGCCTGAATGGGCGCTCGCAAACCGGTCTCAACTTCCACCCGTCCCGCCGAGAAGACCGGTATGTCCGAACCGCCCGGCATACGTTTCCTGCCCAGCGGCGACGCCGCCCTCGTGGTGGAGTTCGGCGACACGGTCGATCCCGCGCTGAACGCCGCCGTCCTGGCGCTCGACACGGCGCTGGCCGGCCAGCCGGGCATCGTCGAGGCGATCCCGACCTATCGCTCGCTCCTCGTCCATTACGATCCGCTGACGACCAGCTTCGCGCAGATTACCGAGCGGGTTTGTGCATCCCTGGCTTCGGCCCGGCAGGAGACCGAGGTATACCGCACCTGGCGCATCCCGGTCGCCTATGGGGGCGAGAACGGGATCGACCTCGAGGCGACGGCCGCGACCCACGCCATCTCGCCGGACGAACTCGTGCGCCGGCACGCGGCCCCGACGTATCAGGTCTACATGCTGGGGTTCTTGCCGGGTTTCGCGTATCTCGGCGGCCTCGATCCGTCGATCGCGATCCCCCGCCGGACCAATCCGCGCCTGACGACACCGCCCGGCACGATCTCCATCGGCGGCGTGCAGGCGCTGGTCGCGTCGATCGAGGCGCCGTCCGGCTGGCATCTCCTCGGGCGCACGCCCGTGCGCAACTTCATGGCGGCGCGCGACCCCGTCGTGCTGCTCGCCCCCGGGGACCGAGTCCGTTTCGCGCCGATCGAGGCGCGCGACTTCGCGGAGTTGGACAGGGCGTCCGCCGCCGGCGAGATCGTGGCCGAGATCGTACCTTTGTGAGCACGCTCGTCGTCGAGGCCTGCGGGCCGATGAGCGCGTTCCAGGACGCCGGTCGCTTCGGCCTGACGCGGCTCGGCGTGTCGCGCTCCGGCGCGATGGACCGGCTGGCGCTCGCGCAAGCCAACACGCTGGTCGGCAACGCGCCGGGCGCGGGCGCGATCGAACTCGTGCTCGCGGGCGCGACCGTCACGGCGCAGGACGGCCCGGCCCGGCTCGCCGTCGCGGGAGCCGAGATGAGCCTCAGCGTCGACGGGGCGGCGCTCCCGGCGAACACCTCCGTCACCCTGATCCCTGGGCAGCGTCTCGTCGTCGGGCCCGCGCGGGCGGGCGTCTTCGCCTACTTGGCGGCGTCGGGCGGCTACGACGTCGCGCCGGCGCTCGGCAGCGTCTCGCTCCAGCCGCCCACGGTCAGGGTCGCCGGGGCGTGGATCGCGGCGCGGTAGTCGGGCGCCCAGGGGCTGTTGGCGGCCACG
>CAHJXE010000095.1 GCA_903644085.1 Hyphomicrobiales bacterium | reverse complement strand
GCTGGCCGAGCATCCCGCCCAGCCGCTCGCGCCCGGGCTCATCCAGACGGATGCGCTGGCGAAGCTCCGGGTTGAGCAGGAGCGGGTGCTGCGCGAGATCGAGGCCGAGCGGGCAGAGGCGCAGGCCATCAAGGGCCAGCGCATGACATGAGACGTGACATGGCTCTGAGCCCGGCACCCTGTCGTCCATCACGAGCGTGAATCGGTCCTCCCCGATCGATTCAAAGGATGCGTTGGACGGTGCCGAACAGGCCGGCGAAGATTCGGCATGGCGCCCGCATCCAACATCCAGCTCCTCGTGCTCGAGCGTCGCGAGCCGGCCGTCGACATGGCACGCTTCTACGTCCTGTCGATCGAGGAGACGCTGTTCGGCGACACCGCGCTCGTGCGCGAGTGGGGCCGCATCGGGACGGCTGGCCGCCGCCGGCTGGACCTGTTCAAGAGGCGAGCGCAGGCCAGCGAGGCGCTCGAGCTCTGGCTTGGCCGCAAGGTGCGAAGAGGATATCGGCCGCCGACCATGTCGTGATGCAACGGTCGCCTACCCGGAGTCGCTCCGGTGAGCAGTCGCCGCACGCTGTCCTCCAAGCAGGCAGGCATGAGCGTCGTCTGCGGCTAGGACAATCCGCTCCAGACTTACTTCTGCACCGTCTTGCTTGAGCTGCCGCCGACGCAGGCTGACGACGATCCCGTCGTGCTCTGGGTCGGGCTGGATCCCGGAGAAGTGCGCGTGCCGGATGAGATGGTGACACCGCTCGCGCCATATGCGGACCTGGATGCAGGTACGATCGAGCTCCTGCGGTCCGATCGCGCCCGCGACCTCGATCGCGGGCGACCGCATTGCAGAGGCGATCGCTTGCAGCGTTGAGGGGAGAGCGCGGTCGCGGGTCGACATGATCGAGGTCAACCGGAGATTGCCGCCCGGTTGGAGCGTCCATCAATCGACACTCCGTTCTTATCCATCAAGTGGCGGAATGGAGAAAGTCGCTCGGCGGAGCCTGACCAAGAACCGTTACAGCCGAGCGTCGAGGTTGTTGACGCGATCCGCTCAGAGCGCGTCAGGCCGCGAGCTGCATTGGCCCCATGCTCCTGGCACCCGTGCACCTCGACGGTGACGTGCGAGAGGCCGTCGATCCCCGCGAGCCGCGCTTTGTAGGTCTCGGGCGCCTCGGGATGGTCGGAGATCAGCGACACGATCAGGCCGGCGTGACCGGGTCCGAGCGCCCAGAGGTGAAGGTCGCTCACCCGGTCGCCCCCGGTCTCGAGCCGGTGGCGAATGGCGTCGGCCAGGCCTTCGCCGGGAACCATATCCAGCAGCACGGCGCCGGCCGACCGGATCAGGCTCCAGGACCATGCGGCGATCACGGCCGTTCCGGCGATGCCCATGAACGGGTCGAGCCAGACCCAGCCGTAGTAGCGTCCCGCGAGCAGGGCCACGATGGCCAGGATGGAGGTCAGCGCGTCGGCCAGCACGTGCACGTAGGCTGCCCGGATATTCGTGTCCCGATCGCGCCCGTGATGATCGTGCTCGTGATGGGAGCGTCCGTGGTCGTGATGTCCGTGCCCGGCATGGTCTTCAGCCGCATGCCCGTGATCGTGCCCATGATCGTGCAGCAGCAGCGCGCTGACGAGGTTCACCGCGAGCCCGACCACCGCGATCGGGAGCGCCTGGGAGAAGCCGATGGTCACCGGAGTGAGGAGACGGGTCACGCTCTCGTAGCCGATGAACAGCGCGATCATGGCCAGGATGATGGCGCTGGCGAAGGCGGACACTTCGCCGAGCTTTCCCGTGCCGAACGAGAATCTCGGGTCGTGCGCGTGGGTGCGGGCGAACCGGTACGCCAGGGCGGCGATCGCGAGCGCGACCGCGTGAGTGGACATGTGCCAGCCGTCCGCGACGAGCGCCATGGAGCCGAACACGCTGCCGCCGACGATCTCGGCCACCATCATGACGGCGGTCAGCGCGACGACCGCCCACGTCCTGCGCTCGTGCCGCTCGTGCTTCTCGCCGAGGAACACGTGCTGATGGTGCCAGCGGTCGAGCGAGTGACTGTGCATGGGGGACCGGAACTCCGTGGCGTCGAACGCACGTCTCGTCGCTCGGCGACCTTCTGCAGATCCTATCGTGCCTGCTCGACGCCGACCATCGCGTCCTCTCGCCAAGACATCGTCTGGTCCAAGATTCGGCAGGACCCGGACTGGTGGGACAGCATCACGCGTTCCCGATGAGGATGCCCGTCGCGAAGACGAGTAGGCCTCCGACCACCACCTGGAACGCGGCGCGCAGGAAGGGCGTGTCCATGTAGCGGGCCCGGATGTAGGAGATCGCCAGGAGTTCGACGACCACGATCGCGACCGCCACGGCGGTCGCCGTCCGGAAGTCTGGGAGCAGATAAGGCAGCGTGTGGCCGACGCCGCCCAGCATCGTCATCAAGCCGCAGACGAGCCCGCGAAGCCAGGGATGGCCGCGCCCGCTCAGCAATCCGTCGTCCGACAGGGCTTCCGCGAACCCCATCGAGATCCCGGCCCCGATCGAGGCCGCCATCCCGACCAGGAAGGCGTCCCAGCTGTTCTGGGTCGCGAAGGCGGCCGCGAAGACCGGCGCGAGCGTCGAGACCGAACCGTCCATCAGTCCCGCGAGGGCGGGCTGCACGATCTGCAGCACGAACATGCGCCGCGCCGTCTCGGTCTCCTGCGCCTTCACGTCCTGCGGCACGTCGGCTTCGAGCCTCGACGCGAGCGCCTGATGGCCCGCCTCGACCTCGGCCAGGTCGCCGAGAAGCTTGCGGACCTGCGGGTCGCTGGAGTGTCCCGCGGCGCGTATGTAGAAGGTCCGGGTCTCCGCCTCCATGGTCTCGGCCTGGTGGCGGACGGCCCCGATGTCGAAGGCCTGCGTCATCCACACGGGGCGGCGCTTGATGAAGCCCTTCACGTCCTCGCGCCGGACCAGCGGGATGTGGTCGCCGAAGCGCTCGCGGAAGAGGTCGAGGAGCGCGCGTCGGTGCCCGTTCTCCTCCGCGGCCATGCTCATAAATACCTTGGCGGATGCCGGAAAGCTGTCCTTCATGCCTTCGGCGAAGTCGCGGTAGACCCGCCCATCCTCCTCCTCGGACTGGATCGCGAGGGCGAGCACCTCGCGATCGGTCAGCTCGGAGAGCGAGCGTCGCGAGCCGCCAGCGATTGCCAACGTCATCATTCGTTACCTCAGTTTAGACTGTCTCTAAACTAGGAAGCTCCGAACCTCAAGAGTAGCAGCGCATCGGACTCCATGCTCCGCGTCGATGCCACGACCTCACGATCGGGATGACCGAGGCGACTTCTGCTCAATCAGCTTGGATCATGGCCTTGATCCTGATCGCAAGCGTCTCGATCGCGAACGGCTTGGTGATCATCTCCATTCCCGGGTCGAGGAAGCCGTTCGCCACCGTGGCGTTCTCGGCGTAACCGGTGACGAACAGCACCTTGAGACCGGGCCGGGTCGTGCGCGCATGGTCGGCGAGTTGGCGCCCGTTCAGACCGGGCAACCCGACATCCGTGACGAGAAGGTCGACTCGCTCCCGCGACTGCAGGATCTTCAATCCGGCCAGGCCGTCGGCGGCCTCCAAGGCTCGGTATCCGAGCTCCTGGAGAACCTCGACCACGAGGTCCCGAATGACCGGTTCGTCCTCCACCACCAGCACCGTTTCACCGGCCTCGGCTCGTGGCGCCTCGGCGACGGCTCCGGGTGCGTCGTCCTCGGCCATACCCCGGTGGCGCGGCAGGTAGATCTTGACCGTCGTTCCGCGCCCCTCCTCCGAGTAGACCTTGAGGTGCCCCTCCGATTGCTTGGCGAAACCGTAGACCATCGACAGTCCGAGGCCCGTACCCTGACCCAAGGGCTTCGTGGTGAAGAACGGCTCGAAGGCGCGCGCGATCACCTCGGGCGGCATCCCCGTTCCGGTATCGGTGACGCAGATGCAGATGTACTGCCCGGGGGCGATGTCGCGTTGCGCGGCCGCGTAGACGCTGTCGAGGTGTGCGTTGCAGGTCTCGACCGTGAGCTTTCCGCCGTCGGGCATGGCGTCGCGAGCGTTGATCGCGAGATTCAGGATCGCGCTCTCGAGCTGGTTCGGGTCGCACAGTGTCGTCCAGAGGCCGCCTGCGGTCACGAATTCCAGCGCGTGCAGTGGCCCGATGCTCCGTCGAAGCAGGTCCTCCATGCCGGTGACCAGCGCATTCGCGTCGACCGGCCGTGGATCGAGGGGCTGGCGGCGTGAGAAGGCCAGCAACCGGTGGGTGAGGGCGGCGGCGCGCTGCGCCGAACTCATCGCGGCCTTGGCGTAGCGCTCGATGTTCTCCATCCGCCCCTGCGTCAGCCGGGTTTGCATGAGGTCGAGCGATCCAACGATCCCGGCGAGCAGGTTGTTGAAGTCATGCGCGATCCCGCCGGTCAGCTGGCCGACGGCCTCCATCTTCTGAGCCTGCCGGAGCTGCTCCTGCGCATGCGCCAGTTCGGCAGCCTGCTCCTTCTCGGCCGTGATGTGGCGACCACTCGCGTAGATCAGCTCGCCGTCGGGCGCCGCGACCCAGGAGATCCACCGGTAGCCGCCGTCCTTATGGCGATAGCGGTTCTCGAAAACCGGTAGGGTGTCGTGAATGGCCTGATCGAGCGCACCGCCGGTGGAGGCCTCGTCCTCGGGAAGCACGAAGTCGAAGACGGTCCGTCCGATCGCCTCATCGGACGACCAGCCGAGGATGCGTGTGAAGGCCGGGTTGACGTTCTGGAATGCGCCCCGTGCGTCGATGACGACCTGAAGATCCTGAGTGTTGTTCCATAGCCGGTCGCGCTCGGCGGTGCGCGCCGTCAGCTGCTCGGCCTGCGTCTTCTCGTCCGTCACGTCGCGCCCGCTGCAATAAACCTTGCCGCCTTCCGGAACCGCAACCCACGACAGCCAGCGGTACTCGCCGTCCCGGCCCCGATACCGGTTCTCGAAACGAAGCGCCGGCTGACCTCTCTGGATCGCCTCCCACGCGGATCGTGTCCGCTCGAGGTCGTCCGGATGCAGGATGTCCAGGAAGGGCGTCCGGGCGATCTCGGCTTCCGACCAGCCGAGCACCGAAGCCCAGGCCGGGTTCGAGGCCTCGAAATACTCCTCGGCATTGGCGACGCCAAGGAGATCGGGGCTGACCTGCCAGGTCAATCCCCTCTCTCGCGACCGCTCGACCACCTGCCGTTCGAGATCGGCATTCAGGTCGCGGAGGCTCTGCTCGCTCTGGCGGAGCGCGACCTCGGCCCGCTTGCGCTCCGTCACGTCGCGGTAAAACAGCGCCAGCCCGTCTGAGGTCGGATAGATACGCAAGTCGAGCCACGCCTCGTGACCATCGGCCCAGACGTAGCGATGCTCGAGGCTGGTCGCCACGCGCTCCGCCATGGCGAGCCTGGACAGCCTGCCGACCTCGGACGATTCTGTGCCCGGCCACGCATCCGACTGTCGTTTGCCGAGGACGTCGTCTCGGGAGCGTCGCTCGAGCCGCAGGGCCTCCGAGTTGATGTCGATGACGCGAAGGTCGCCGTCGAGGAGGATGAACGCTTCGTTCATGTTCTCGAGCACGCCGCGAGCCCGGTCGTGCTGGACTCGCAGCGCCGTCTCGGCCTCGTGCCGGCTTCGCTCTGCCCTGATCCGCTCACTCGTCTCGATCACGATTGCGATCACGCCGGCGGGACGTCCGCTCTCATCCAGCACCGGTGAATAGTCGAGATTCATCCAGACCTGCTCGGCCGTGCCCGAGCGATACAGGGTGAGTTCCTGGTCCTTATAGGCGAGCGTGCCGCCCGCAAGCCCTACCTTCATGACGTGATCGTTGAACTCCGCGACCTCGGGCCAACCCTCACGCACCTTGCTGCCGAGCAGCCCCGGATGCCGTGCGCCCGCGAACGCCGAATAGGCATCGTTGTAGATCATGATCCCATCGGTGCCCCAGAGCATGACGATTGGCACCGGCGACAGGAGAAGGAGGTCGGTCGCGGTCCGGAGGCTCTGCGGCCAGCCGGCCATCGGCCCGAGGCTCGTCTTCGACCAATCGAAGGCCCGCATCAGCGCCCCGAGATCGCCGCCATTCGTGCGCTGTTGTGCAGGGGATCCGACGACTTCGTCCCGCACGTTTTCGGTGTTCAAGGATGAACTCCAGCTCATTCGCAATTCGCTTGCGGACGCGCAGCATGACTACGAGCGTGACCGCGCTTGTTCAACGAAGCCCCGCACAGGCGGCTTCTTCGCGCGCTCGATCTCGACCTCACGCGTGCATCAGAACATCGTGATCAGGGCGACGCCTGCGACCAGCACGACGACACCGAGCGCACGGAGCGGGCTCAACGCATGCTCGGGGACGTTCAGCCATCCGAAATGGTCGATGGCGACGGACGCGATGAGGTTGGCGCTGACCGTCATGGCGGCGAACGGGCCGGCACCGACCTTGTCGACGAAGAGGAGCCCGGTGACGACCGCGATGGCCCCGACGATGCCACCGAGCGGCGCCCACCAGGGCATCTTCTCAAGTCCTTCGGCCGTCGGCAGCGGGCGGGGGAAGACGGCCGTCACGATGATGAACAGCGCCACGATCAGCCCGAACGAGACGAGCGTCGCGACCCAGGGATTGATGAGCGACGTCCGCAGGGCCCCGTTCATGGGTGGTCCCATGGCCTGCAGAAGTCCCGCGACGACGATGATGGGGTAGAGCCAGAACGCGCTGATCGACGACATGATGATTTCCCTTTCGGATGACGGATGACGGATGACGGATGAGGAGGCGGACCGGCGCAGTGGATCAGCCCGTGAGCAGCAGACCCGTGATCGCCGGCACCAGGGCGGCGGGCATGACCAGGAGGCCGAGCTTCAGGAACGGCCAGGCACCGACGTCCTGGCCTTCGCGTCGCAAGGCCGTGAGCCACAGGATGGTAGCGAGCGATCCGGTAACGGAGAGGTTCGGGCCGAGGTCGATCCCGATGAGGACCGCGCCCGCGACGACCTTCGGGACGTCGGCGGCTTGAACGGCGCTGCCGGCCACGAGGCCGGCCGGGAGATTGTTGACGAGGTTCGACGCGAGCGCGACGATGATGCCCGCCCCGGCCGCGGCCTCCCCCGGGGCCGCGGCGGCTGCCCGCTTGAGCTCGTCCGACAGGAGGCGGATGACGCCCGTCCGGTCGAGCGCCTCGACCAGCACGAACAGGCCGGCGACGAGCGGCAGCACGCTCCAGGAGATGTCCCGGATCAACCCGGCCGGCCCCTCCCGTTTCAGCAACAGGACGAAGGCGGCGGTCGCGAGCCCGGATACGACCGTCGGCAGGCCGAGGTCGACGCCCCAGGCCGACGCCCCGATCAGGACGAGCGCCGTAATGGCGATGCCACCTGCCGCCAGCTTGCCGCAGGACGACAGGGCCGGCCTGACGACATCCGTCGCGACCTCCTCGGACATCAGCGCGCGTCGTTGAGTCAGCCGGAGCACGACGTAGGTCGCGCCGATCGATAGACAGGACGGGAGCGCGAAGGTGCGAAGCCAGTCGGTCAACGGCGGCATGTGTCCCCCACCGAACACGACGAGGTTTGCCGGGTTGGAGATCGGCAGCACGAAGCTCGCGGCATTTGCGATGAAGGCGCAGATGAACAGGTACGGTAGAGGATTCGCGATCTTCGCGGCCTGCGTGGCCGCGTAGACGGCCGGCGTCAGCACCACCGCGGTCGCGTCGTTCGACAGGAAGACGGTGACGACCGCGCCGACGATGTAGATCAGGGTGAAGAGCCGCGTCGGAGAGCCTTTTGCGGCCGCGGTCGCAAGCGCCGCCAACCAGTCGAACAGGCCCTCTTTCCGGGCGAGTTCCGACAGGAGCATCATGCCCGTGAGGAACAGGTAGACGTCGAGCCCCTTCGCGATGCCCGTCCATGCGTCCGGGATAGACATGAGCCCGCAGAGGACGAGAAGGATCGCGCCCGTCACGGCCCAAACGGCCTCCGGCCATCTGAACGGGCGGATGATGACGCCGGCCGTCGCGAGACCCACGACAATCCAGGTCGCCACCTTCTCGTCGACGGCTGAGAGCAGGCCGGCGGCGGCCGTGGAGAGTTGGGCGATCGTCATGCGGCCGCGGGGGCGGGCGCCGCATCGGCCGATCGCCGCGCCCCGCCTGTTGGCCGCGGAGCCGTCTCCTGCATCGCCAGGAGGTATAGTCCGAAGCCGACCGCCGCGACGGCCGCGAGGGTCAGGAAGGCCGCCGTGTAGCCGGCCGACACGATCACGAGGCCCGCGAGCGTGGCGCTCACGGAGGCGCCGACGCCCTGCGCGGTCGCGACGGCGCCCTGGCTCACGTTAAAGCGTCCCGTGCCCCGGGTCAGGTCCGCCACGACGACCGGGAACAGCGCGCCGTAGATGCCGGCCCCAACGCCGTCGAGGCACTGGACTCCGACGAGCCAGAACGGGCCGTCTGAGACCGTGTAGAGAACCCCTCGCAAAGCCAGCACGCCGAACGCCGCAAGGAAGATCGGCTTGCGGCCCCACGCGTCCGCCTTGGCGCCGACCGTCATCGCCACTGGGACCATCACGCACTGCGCCGCCACGATACAGATCGCCACGAGCGATGTGGCGTCCTCCTTGCCGGACAGCTTCGTCAGGAGTTGGCCGACCGAGGTCAGCATGGCGGCGTTCGAGAGGTGGAACAGGCAGGCCAGCACCGCGAAGAGCAGCAGCGTCCTGTTCTGGAACAACGCCGCTAGCTCGGACGGCTGCTCGCCGGTCGCGTCGGCATCACGGTCCAGGCCGCGCGCGAGATCGTCGTCGATCGCGTTCGCCGGAACGATCAGCATCGCGCCGACGCTGAGCACCGCGAGCGCGGCCATCAGCCAGAACACCACGATCGGTCCGAACATGTAGGCCGTCGCACCCGCGATGGCGGCCGAGGCCGCATTGCCGGAATGGTTGAACGCCTCGTTGCGGCCGATACGCTTCGCAATCATCTTGGGCCCGACGATGCCCAGCGTGATCGCGGCCAGCGCCGGCGGGAAGATCGCGCCCGCGATGCCGGCGATCGATTGCGTCGCGGCCACCGCATAGAAGTTCGAGATGAACGGCAGCGCGAGGCAGCTTGCCGTGACGGCGAGCGCGCCCGCGATCACGATCGCCCGCTTGTGGTGGGTCCGGTCGATGAGCGCGCCTGCCGGCGTCTGGGCGACGAGCCCCGCGATGCCGGCGATCGTCATGATGAGGCCGGTCGTCGCCTCGTTCCAGCCCTGGGTCGGGCCGCGCACCGCGATCAGGTAGATCGCGAGATAGGGCCCGAGCCCGTCGCGCACGTCGGCCAGGAAGAAGTTGAGCGCGTCGAGCCCGCGCAGAGATCTCCGCGACGGCGATCGGCCGCGCGTCTTGCCGTCGCTCAGCTGTCCGAGCGAAACATCAGTCGACGTCATCGGACGCTCCATGATCGAAGGTCGACTGGCACCGTCGGTCGTGAGGGCCGGCCTGCGGAGGCATGCCGCCGCGAAGACTCGCGGCGACCTCGTTCGCGATGGCGGCCCCGGTCGTGGCCGGCGCCATTACGCGGCCTTGGCTTTGCGGATGGTCCCGTCGATTTCGACATGGACGTCGAACCGGGAGCCGTCCTTCGAGCCTGCGATCTCGAAGTGCTTCGGCTTGCGCCGCGGCTCGGAGAGGTCCGTGTAGCCAGCAGCCGTCACGGCCGCGATCGCCGCGGCCGGATCGGCAGCCGCATGGTCGTCCTTGTGCCTCTTCGTCCAATCGAAGTTGCGGACGGTGCCGTCTGCCAGCGTAATCGAGGTCACCTTGATCTCGGAGGGTCTTGCTTCGCCCCGGATCGCGACCGAGTCTCCCGCCTTCAGGGCAATGCCTTCGGCGCCCTTGGGCCCGAGATCGGCCAGGAGCCGCCCGTCCTGTCCCTCGATAACGAAGCGATGGCCGAACACGGCCCAGACTGTTCCGACCGCGTCCCGCAGCTCCGCACCTTGCTGATGACTGTTCATGATGTGCTCTCTTTCGTCGAAGGCGGCGCGGATCTTCCGCGCCGCAAGTTCCGGCTGGGGTGCAAGGTCCCGATCCACGTGACGGAGCGCGGAGTATTCCCCGCGCTCCGTCACGTATCCGCGTCAGCGCGGCTTCGGCGTGGCGACCTTGTCGATCATCTGGATCGCGATGTCGGCACAGGCCTTCATCGGCTCGTCAGCCGCGCATGTGACGTCGACCTTCGTGTCGCCCTGCTCGACCTTGAAGCGAGCGGCCTTGGAAGGCGGGGGCGGCGGCGGGCGCATGCCGGGCGGCGGGGGCGGCGGAGCGTCCGTCGCGCCCCGG
>CAHJXE010000094.1 GCA_903644085.1 Hyphomicrobiales bacterium | reverse complement strand
TGCGCGAGCGCCCGCCCGGCGCGACGCGTCGGCAGGTAGATCGTGGCGTCCGACAGCGTCGCGCCCTCCGGCCAGCCGTCGACGAGTTCGCCCGACACGAGCGCGTCCGCGAGCGTCGGCAGGAACGGCGTGCCGGTCGGGATCGAGAAGATGCGGGGTTCGCGCAAGTGTCGCCTGTCTAGGAGGCGGCGAGCCTCTCCTCCGCGTCCCGGATCGCCTCCGGGGTGCCGACATGGAGCCATTCGCCGTCGAGCCGCACACCATAGAGGCGACCGGCCGCGATGGCACGGTCGAACAGAAGGTTGAGCGAGAACGCGCCCTGCGGCGTGTCGTCGAACAGGTCGCGCCGCAGGATCGCGACGCCCGCGTAGACGAGCGGGGCCGTGCCGCCGGGCGCGCGGCGCGCGAGACGGCCGTCCCCCGCCATCTCGAAATCGCCGGCGCCGTCGTAGCCGAGGCTCTCGCGCGCCGCGAGGAGCAGCAGGGTGTCCATCTCGCCCGGCCTCCATTCGGTCAGCATGCGGCCGAGATTGGAGGTCGCGCCCTCCGTCCAGAGCGAATCGGAGTTCATGACCGCGAAGGTCGGGCCGAGCAGCGGGAGCGCGCGCTTGATGCCCCCGCCCGTCTCCAGCGGCGCGGGGATCTCGCGCTCGTCCGAGATCGTGATCGCGAGGTCGGTTCGGTCCGCCAGATGGTCGACGACCTGATCGCCGAGATAATGCACGTTGACGACCGCGCGGCGGATGCCGGCCTCGGTCAGCCTCGCGAGCGCGTGGTCGATCAGCGCGCGTCCGCCGACATGCACGAGCGGCTTCGGCCGCGTGTCGGTGATCGGGCGCATGCGCTTGCCGAGTCCCGCCGCCAGCACCATCGCGGGCATCGCCATCGCAGGCTTGGCCATCGTGGGCTTGGCGTCGGCGCTCACGGCGCGGCTGCCGCGGATGGGACCCCGCCCTGCGCATCGAACCAGGCGGCGAGCCGGGCAAGTGCGGGATGGGCGAGGTTCTGCGCGAGATAGGTCTGGATGCGCGGGAGGTGGCGCAGGTAGGCGGGCTTGCCGTCCCGCAGGTCGAGCCGCGCGAAGATGCCGAGGATCTTCGTCGCGCGCTGCGCCGCCATCACCGCGTAGGCGCTCGCGAAGGACGCCATGTCGAAACCCGGGTCCGCGGCCTTGCGGGCGCCCGCATAGGCGCCGAGGAGCCGCAATTCGAGCTCCGGTGGCACGGTCACGCGCGCGTCCTGGAGCAGCGACGCGACGTCGTAGGCGGGGTGCCCGATCACCGCGTCCTGGAAGTCGAGGAGCCCGACCCGGT
Organism: Hyphomicrobiales bacterium; assembly: GCA_903644085.1. GTDB lineage: Bacteria > Pseudomonadota > Alphaproteobacteria > Rhizobiales > Beijerinckiaceae > Enterovirga. The sequence goes on along the minus strand of CAHJXE010000094.1, from coordinate 9,150 downwards.
CGAGCCCCGACCTGTCGGCGAGCCAGATCAGGTTCGGCGAGTGGTAGTCGCGCAGGGTCCAGGTCTGGGGTCCCGTGACGATGTCGGCCAGCATGTCACGCCAGACATGGCCGAACTCGGCGCGCACCGAGCCCGACGGCGTCGTGCCTGCGATATGGGGCATGTACCAGTCGAGCAGGAGCTCGACCTCGATCATCAGTGCGTCGAGGTCGTAGATCGGCAGCACGTGCTGGCGCTCGTCCGAGATGGGCAGCGAACTCGGCAGCACGCGGCCGTGGAGTGCCGCGAGCAGGCGCACGGCCTCGGCGTAGCGTTCCGGGATCGGGCCGTCCTGGTCGACGATCGGCTCGGCGCCGAAATCCTCCAGGATCAGGAGGCCCATCTCGAGGTCCTCGCCCAGGATCGTGGGGGCGCTGAACCCGATGGAGGAGAGGCCCCGGTCCATCGCCACGAAGGCGTGGATGCTCTCCGCGAGTTTCGCGATGACGCTGTAGGGCTTGCCGCGGCGCACCGGCGGCCCGTCCGGCCGGGGCGGCGAGATCATCAGGATGGCGGTCTCGCCGGACGGCCTGACCAGGCGCTCGTAGGCGCGCGTCGAGGCGTCCCCGCCCATCACGACGCGCCGCGCATCGGCCCAGCCGGCGCGGTCGATCAGCCCCACGATGGCGCTCGTGCGCGCGATGCGCTCCGCCAGCGGGCCCGATCCCGACAGCGTGACGCGCCGTCCGCCCGAGAGCGAGTCGAGTTCGAGCGCGACGTCGAGCCGGTGGGGACCGAGTGTGCCGCCCGCGCGGTCCGGCCACTCGACCAGCGCGATCGCGTCCATGCGCATCTCCTCGAAGCCGAGCTCCACCAGCTCGCCCTCGCCGGCGAGCCGGTAGAGATCCGCGTGGATAATGGGCCCGACCGGGCCGTCGTAGCTCTGGAGGAGCGTGAAGGTGGGGCTCGGCGCTTCCAGGTCGGGATCGCCGACATGCGCCCTCAGGATCGCGCGGGCGAGCGTCGTCTTGCCGGCTCCGACTTCGCCGCTCAGCGCCACGACGTCCCCGCTCTCGAGCTCGGCCGCGATCATGCGGCCCAGCGCGAGCGTCGCGTCCTCGTCCGGCAACGGCAGCACCGCGCGGAGCGTCGCGTCCGCGCCGCTCCAACCCGTCGTCACCTGGCCGATCATTCGGCGGCGGCCCGATGGGACGGTTTGCCGTCGGTGGGAAAGTGACAGGATACCACCGTCCCGGTCCCCGGCTCGGAGACGAGCTCGACGTGCCCGCCATGCAATTCGACGAAGGAGCGCACGATCGACAGGCCGAGCCCCACGCCGCGATGGCTGGTGCCGAGCGGATGGCTCTCGAACCGGTCGAAGACGCGCGCCTTCACCTCGTCCGGGATGCCGCAGCCCTCGTCAGCCACGCAGAGCAGGACCTCTCCGGCGGTCTTGCGGGCGACGACCCGGATCGTCTGGCCGGCCGACGAGAAGGCTGCGGCGTTGGACAGGAGGTTGAACAGGATCTGCCGCAGCCGCTTCGGATCGGCCGTGAAGCTCCCGATACTCGCCGGCGCATCGATGTCGAGCCGAAGCCGGGCCTCGACGAGCCGCCCTTCGATGCCTTTCGCGGCCATCTCGATCGTCTCGCGGATGTCGACGCTCTCGGACGAGAGGTCGATCGTGTCGGTGTCGATCGACGCGAGATCGAGGATGTCGTCGATGATGGTGAGGAGCGCGCCGGACGCGCGCGCGATATGGTCGGCATATTCGCGCTGCCGCGCGTTCAAGGGCCCGGCCGTCCCGGCACCCAGCATCTCCGAGAAGCCGATCACGGTCGTGAGCGGCGAGCGCAGCTCGTAGGAGACGTGGTGCACGAACTCGTTGCGCAGGCGGCCGGCGAGCTCCAGCGCCTCGTTGCGCTCGGTCAGCGCGCGCTCGACGTTCACGCTCGCCGTCACGTCCACGAAGGTGAGCAGCGTCGCGCCGTCCGGGAGCGGCTCGGCCGCGCATTCGAGCACCGAGCCGTCGAGGCGCTCCATGCGGGCCGTCGCGCGCAGCCGCGTATCGGACAGGCCGAAGATCGTGGCCGTGAGCTCGTCCCAGCCCTCGCCGGGCGCCAGACCCCGGCACAGCTCCACGATCTGGCCGATATGCGGCTCGCCGCCGAGCGCGTCGCGATCGAGCTGCCACATCTGCGCGAAGGCACGGTTCACGAGCTTCAGCCGCCCGTCCGTCCCGAACAGGGCGACCCCTTCGAGCAGCGTGTCCAGCGTTTCGGTCTGCACGCGGGCGAGCGAATTGTAGCGCGACTCGAGGTGGATGCGGTCGGACACGTCGTCGAACAGGTAGGTCAGCCCGCCCTTCGGCGTCGGGGTCGCGACGACTCTCAGGGTGCGCCGGTCGGGCAGGTGCCACCAGGTCTCCTGCGGCTCGCTCGCCCCGTAGGAGGCCTGCACGCCGGCTTTCCAGCCCCAGTAATCCGCCTGTTCGGGCAGGCGGCTCATCGAGCGCAGGCGATCCAGGATCTCGCCATCGCTGGGCTTGCCGGCCAGGAAGGCGGCATCGAGATCCCAGAGCTGACGATAGGCCGCGTTGTGGAACGTGAGCGTCTGGCCGGCATCGAACATCGCGACCGCGGTCGGCACTTGGTCGAGCGTGCGGACATGCGCCTGCATCTGGCGTTGCAGGTCGGAGCGGACGGATTCGAGCTCCGAGACGTCCTGGGCGATGCCTCCGCTCCCCTCGGGCAGCGACGCCTCCGTGATGTCGAGCACGCGCCGGAGGCCGCCGACGATCGCCGCCACGCGCGCGTGAAACGGCTCGCCGGATCCGAGCTTGCGCGCCGCCTCCCGTCGGTCGCCGTGATCCATGAGTTCGAGAGACCGCCCGACCGCCTCCTCCGAGCTCGTCGTCTCGACGGCCCGGCAATAGGCCCGGTTGGCGAAGGACAGGCGCCCGTCGGAACGCCGAAGCCAGATCGGCTCGTCGATGGAATCGAGGAGGTCGCGAAAGGCGCCCAGTGATTTGCGGGCCTCGGCCGCGTCCTGCTCGACCCGAAGCATGTCCGACTGGATGCCGGTCACGTCGCGTAGGCGCAGCAGGGCGCGGCTGCCGACGGTGAGGCCCCGCGCCTCGATGAAGCCGAGCGCGTTCGTGCGCAGGGTCAGGGCGAAGCTCTCGCCGCGCTCGCGCAGGCTCTCGACGCGTGCCGAGATGCGCGCGGCGTCGCCCGGCCCGAGCCACGATCCGAAGGCGAGCGCGCGCCCGGGTTCCCCGCCGCCGATGACCGCGGTGTCGCCGTGCATGGCGGGCGTATCGTCTCGCCCGTTCCAGGTCACGACGAGCTGCGGCTCCGACCCGATCAGGACGTCCGCGCGCTCGGTGGCGTCCCGCAGGATCGCGATCTCCGCCCGGAGTGCTCCCTCGCGCGTCGCCCAGGCCTGGCGCTCCCGGATGTGGAGAACCGCGAGCACGAGCGCGAAGATCACGAGGCCGATCAGGATCGAGACACCGAAGGCGCCTTTCGGGTTGATGCGGGCGATGGCGGGGATCAGATCCGCCGCCGCGAGGTCGAGAACCGGTCCCGCCCGCGTCGCCGTCGTGCCCGAGAGGGTGACCGCGAGACCGACGAGCGCGGCTCCCACGGGGCCATGCCGGGATATCAACGGCGGGGCGCTCCGGCGGCGGGTCCGGGTCTGTCCGGCGCGTTCCTGTCCCGTCGGGGCCACCCCGTCCGAGCCGGCATCCTGTGGCGAGTCATCGTGGCTGCTGACCTGGTCGCGTCCGGCGCGGGGCGCCGCATGTGCGAATCAGCGCAGTCTAGAGTCTCGTGGAGTCCGGCTGGAAGGAGTTATCTACAGCTTTGTACGTCCGTTCGATGTCGACGGACGTATGTGACGGGGCCGCAACAGCGACCCCGTCTGACCGCTCAATAGCGGTAATGGTCGGGTTTGAAGGGACCCGTCTCCGACACGCCGATATAGGTGGCCTGGTCGGGGCGGAGCTTCGTCAGGTTCACGCCGATCTTCTGGAGGTGGAGCATCGCGACCTTCTCGTCGAGGTGCTTGGGCAGCGTGTAGACCTTGCGCTCGTACTGGCCCGGATTGGCGAACAGCTCGATCTGCGCGAGCGTCTGGTTCGTGAACGAGGCCGACATCACGAAGGAGGGGTGCCCCATCGCGTTGCCGAGGTTCACGAGCCGGCCCTCCGACAGGAGGATCATCCGCTTGCCGCTCGGGAACTCGATCTCGTCGACCTGCGGCTTGATGTTGTTCCACTTCATGTTCTTCAGGGTCGCGACCTGGATCTCGTTGTCGAAGTGGCCGATGTTGCACACGATCGCCCGGTCCTTCATGGCGCGCATGTGCTCGATCGTGATGACGTCCTTGTTGCCGGTCGCGGTGACGAAGATGTCGGCGCGGGGCGCCGCATCCTCCATGGTGACGACCTCGTAGCCCTCCATGGCGGCCTGGAGCGCGCAGATCGGGTCGATCTCCGAGACGAGCACCCGGCAGCCGGCGTTGCGGAGCGAGGCGGCGGAGCCCTTGCCGACGTCCCCGAAGCCCGCCACCATGGCGACCTTGCCGGCCATCATGACGTCCGTGCCGCGGCGGATGCCGTCGACGAGCGACTCGCGGCAGCCGTAGAGGTTGTCGAACTTCGACTTGGTGACCGCGTCGTTGACGTTGATCGCCGGGAAGAGGAGCTTGCCCTCCTTCTCCATCATGTAGAGGCGGTGCACGCCCGTCGTGGTCTCCTCCGAGACGCCCTTGATCGACTTCGCGAGCTCGGCGAACCAGCCCTTGGGCTTCTCGCCCAGCGTCTTCTTCAGGAGCGCGAAGAAGATCTCCTCCTCCTCGGTTCCGGGCGTGTCCAGGAAGGCGGTGTCGCCCTGCTCGGCGCGCAGGCCGAGATGCACGAACATGGTGGCGTCGCCGCCGTCGTCGAGGATCATGTTCGGCATGCCGCCGGTGGATCCGTCCGCTTCTCGCCACTCGAACAGCTTGCGGGTGTAGTCCCAGTAATCCTTGAGGCTCTCGCCCTTGATCGCGAAGACCGGGACGCCCGCGGCCGCGATCGCGGCCGCCGCATGGTCCTGCGTCGAGTAGATGTTGCACGACACCCAGCGGATGTCGGCGCCGAGCGCCGCCAGCGTCTCGATGAGCACGCCCGTCTGGATCGTCATGTGCAGCGAGCCCGCGATGCGCGCGCCCTTCAGCGGCTGCGACGGGCCGTATTCCTCGCGCACCGACATCAGGCCGGGCATCTCGGTCTCGGCGATGTTCAGCTCCTTCCGGCCGAACGCCGCGAGGCCGATATCGGCCACGATGTAGTCGTTGAATCTCTCGGCCGTCTTCAGTGCCTGCGACATGGATGATCGTCCTCTCGTGTGATGGGGCGCGCTGTAACAGTGGTGCGGGCGAAAGGCAATCAAGATATAAAGATGTCTTTATATTGGTGCTGAGGTGGTTGACGTTCTGCCTGATCTGCTAGTCTGTCCAGACAGGAGAATGTGATGAATTGGGCTCTGCGGGATGCGAAGAACCGCTTCAGCGAAGTCGTCCAGCGCACGAAGACGGAAGGTCCCCAGGAAGTCACGGTCCGGGGTAAGCGCGCCGCCGTGATCGTCTCGGCGGAGGAGTACGATCGACTGGTGAGCGGGACACCTAGCTTCGTCGATCACCTTCTAGCAGGTCCACCTTGGGACGATGAACTCGTAGACGCTATCAACGATCGTCCAAAATGGCCTGTTCGACCCGATGTCAAATTCTGATCGACATGTACCTCGTCGACACGAACGTGCTCTCTGAAGCTCGACGGGGATCGGTCGCGAACCGCTGGATGCGAAGCGTCGAGCATCAGCGAGTGTATCTCAGCGTCATCACGCTTGGGGAGATCCAGAGAGGCTTCGAGTTGAAAGCCAGGCGAGACCCTGTCGGAGCACGCCCTCTCCTGGACTGGCTGACCTCGGTACGGCTGCAGCATGAGAGCCGCATACTGCCCGTGTCGGATGACGTGGCGCTCGAATGGGGGCGACTTGAATCGCAGCGGCCGCGTGGACCGGATGGATTTATAGCGGCCACGGCGGTCGTGCGGGGGCTTGCGCTCGTGACCCGAAATGTCGCCGATTTCCGCGACGTGCCCGTCCAACTCATCGACCCCTGGGATGAGCCGACCCGATGAGCGATGCCGGCCCGGTGACCGGCCGCGAGGGCTTCGTGATCACCCGCGAGCGGCTCGCGAGCGGCGCGCATCTCGCGGCGATCCGGGCGCGCGCGACGCCGGACTTCCCGGTCCGCAGCGACGCGGAACTCGACGCCTCGCTCGACGTGGCGCTCGCCGGTCATCCGCCCGGGGAGGACGTGTGGGTGTTCGGCTACGGGTCGCTGATGTGGAACCCGGCCTTCGACTTCGCCGAGCGCCGGCTCGGGACCGTGCGCGGCTACCATCGGCGGTTCTGCCTGTGGCTGTCGCGCGGGCGCGGCTCGCCCGAATGCCCTGGGCTCATGCTGGCGCTCGACCGCGGCGGGGTGTGCCGCGGCATGGCGTTTCGCATCCCGGCCGCGTCATCGCGCGGGGAACTGCTCCTCGTATGGCGTCGCGAAATGCTGTCCGGCGCCTATCTGGCGCGCTGGGTCGCGGTCCGCACGCCCGAGGGGCCGGTGCGTGCCGTGACCTTCGTGGCGAACCAGGCCCACGCGCGATACACGGGCAAGCTGACCGAGGTCGCGACGGCCGACCGGATCAGGCAGGCGGCGGGCGAACTCGGCTCGTGTCGCGATTATTTCGACCGCACGGTCGCGGCGCTCCACGCCTTCGACATCGACGACGTGGCCTTGCGCCGGATCGGCGCCGCGATCGCGCGGGAGCCTATGCCGGCTGCGTGATCCCTATTTGCTCGTCGCCACGTAGACGCCGCCCCAATCCGGCGACGGCGGGGCGACCCGATAGTCCGCGATCCGGGTCGCGTAGAGTTCGTAGAGCCCGTCCAGCGCGAAGTCACGGCCGATCGACCTGCAGGCCGCAAGCGCCTCCTCCGCCCCATCCCAATCGCTCGCGCGGTAGCGCGCGATCATCCGCGCGTGCGGCCCGGTGAGCCCCATGAACATCGGGTCGTCCCGCAGGCGGGCATCGCCCACGAGCGTCGAGACGATCTCCGGCTCCAGCTTGCCCTTCACGCGCACGAGGTCGATCTCCAGCACCGCAAACTGGGAGGCGACCTTCGCGGCCGTCGCCGAGCCGAGGATCGTCCTGACCCCGTAATACTTGGATTGTCCCTCCAGCCGGGAGGCGAGGTTCACGGTGTCGCCCAGCACCGAATAGTCGAAGCGCAGGTCCGACCCCATGTTCCCGACGACGCAGCGGCCGGTATTGATGCCGATCCCGACGTCGAGCGGCAGGACCGGGTATCCGCCCGACAGGGCCTCGGTCTTGCGGGCCGCGTTCAACGCCGCCATGCGGGCCAGCATGTCGAGTGCGGCCGCGCAGGCGTTCGCCTCCTGGTTCGCATCGTCGAGCGGCGCGTTCCAGAACGCCATGATGGCGTCGCCCATGTACTTGTCGATCGTCCCCTTGCGATCGAGGATCGCGTTGGTGAGTGGCGTGAGGAAGCGATTCATCAGGGCCGTCAGGCCGGCCGGATCGGTCTTGTAGAATTCCGAGATGGTCGTGAAGCCGCGCACGTCCGAGAACATGATGGTGAGCGTGCGCTCTTCGCCGCCCAGCCGCAGCTTCTCGGGCGATTGGGCGAGTTGCTCGACGAGTGCCGGCGAGAGGTACTGGCCGAAGGCGGAGCGGATGCGCGCGCGGCCGAGCTGCTCGCGCCCGTAATTGGTGAAGACGAGCGTCAGGTACACGAGGGCGCTCGATCCGAGCGGGAATGTGGCGTCGAGCAGGATTCCGGACTGCGCGTAGCGATGCCACGACGCGAAGGCGAGGAAGCTCGCGACCACGAGGCCGAACAGAAGGAGGTTCACCGCGCCCAGGATCGGCGCGTAGATGATGATCGCGAGCCCGACCGCGACCGTGACCACCAACTCGATGGCTGTCGCCCACCACGGGGCGATCAGCGTCGTGTGCGTGAGCGCGCTTTCCAGCAGCTGCGCGTGCACCTCGACGCCCGGCATCGAGCGGTCGATGGGCGTTGTCTTGTTGTCGAGAAGACCGATCGCCGAGGTGCCGACCAGCACGATCTTGTTGCGGAACAGGCCGGGTGTCGATGTCCCGGCGAGCACGTCGCGCGCAGACACGAAACGTCCCGGATCGTGGGGGCTGAAATGCACCCAGACCTGTCCGAAATTGTCAGTCGGGATCTCGAAGCCGGGCAGTCTCAGCCCCGTGAGGCCGGCCGCCTCCGTATTCACCACGATCGTGTCCGTGCCGGAGAGAACGCGCAGGATATCGAGCGACAGGGTCGCGACCAACTGCCCATCGGCCCTCAGCACCAGGGGGACGCGTCGCACGATCCCGTCGTCCTCGGGCAAGATCGTGAAGAGGCCGCGTCCGGTCGCGGCCTTCTCGAGCGCCGGCACGTTGCGCAGGAGGCCCGGAAAGGTCCCGATGAACTCGGACTTGTCCGGGCCGCGCACGCCGAAGCCCGTTTGTGGCAGCTCAGGCCCCGTTCGCGGCGACGGCGTGGCGAGCGCGGTCTGGCCGAGCACGACACGCGAGGCCCGCATGGCGGCGGCCAGGACGTCGTCGTTCGACGGCAAGGCTCTCAGCGCGTCGCGCGTCGCGGGGGCGATCTGTGGCAGCGCGTCGGCCAGGAGGCCGGGCGAGAGCCGGTCCGGCTCCGCGAACACGATGTCGAACGCGATCACGACCGCGCCCTCCGCGGTCAGCCGGGTCACGAGATCCGCGACCCGCGTGCGCGGCCAGGGCCACTGCCCCAGCGCGTCGAGGCTCGCCTCGTCGATGTCCACGATCATGACGGGCCGCTGCGGCAGGGCCGCGCGGGGCCGCAGGACTTGGAACGCGTCGAAGGTCCGCAGCCGCAACGCCTCCACCGGCGGCGGATCCCAGATCCGGAGCGCCACCATCGCGCAGAGAAGCGCGATCGCGAGCGCGCGGCCGTAGCCGAAACGGCGCGTGAATCGCCGGAGCCGACCGGCGCGTCGCGCGGGCTTGGCGGACGGAAGCCGCCGCGCGGCTCGTGCGCTCCGCCAACG